>DASXLH010000023.1:0-3271 GCA_036496335.1 Acidimicrobiales bacterium | reverse complement strand
CCTGGTCGAGCTGATGCAGCGGTACACCGCCGTCAAGGCCGACGCCGACGCGGACGACCTCCCGCTGGCCCTCGTCGTCGACGCCGAGCTCTTCCGTCTCGAGGCCGCGGTGCGCTGGCTCGACGCCGCCGAGACCAGGTTGCGCGACCGGCCGGTGGCGTCCAGCCGGGTGCCGTCGAGGGCGCCCGTCCCGGGTCGTTCAGGGGTCCGGGCGTGACGCCGGTCCTCGAGCTGCGCCAGGTCTCGAAGGTCTACGGCGACGGCTCCGGCCAGGTGTACGCCCTCCGCCACGTCGACCTCTCGGTCGAGCCCGGCGAGCTGGTCGCGGTCATGGCGTCGCGGCCGCCGCCGGTCTCTCCTCGACCGTCCCCCTCGACGTCGCCTTCGATCCGGCCGGAGCCCGTGACCTCGGACAGCGGGAGCCGATCAGCGTGGTCATGCCCATCGATCACGGCTTCCGGGGCCTCACGTTCCCCTACGTCGCCAGCCCGCAGGTCCTCCACGCCCTCGGCATCGATGCGTCGACGGTCCTGCCGTCGACTGAGCTCCTGACGTCGATCCAGGGAGACGTCACGCTGCTCGACATCGCCACGCGGCCCGATCCCGACGCTCCCAGGGCGGCGGTCCAGCGCGTCGGCCTCCCGACCTACACGTCGGCGCCGACCTCGCTCATCACGTCGAGTGCCATGCGTGCGCACGGCTGGGTCGCGGCTCGCGCCGGCTGGCTGGTCGAGTCGGCCCGGCCGCTCACCACGGCGCAGATCACCGCCGCCCGTCACGCCGCCGCCGCCACCGGGCTGGCGATCGAGACGCGGTCCACCGAGGACGGGCTCACCACGCTCCGAACGGTGGCCACGATCACCGGCGCCGTGGTCGCCCTCGCCATCCTGGCGATGACCATCGGGCTCCTCCGCGGTGAGACGGCCGGGGATCTTCGCACGCTCACGGCCGTGGGCGCCGGCGCCCGGACCCGGCGAGCCGTCGCCGCGACCACCGCCGCCGCCCTCGCCGCCCTGGGCGTCGTGCTCAGCGTTGCCGGCGCCTACACCGCGATGGCGGCTGCGTACCACGCCGAGCTCGGCCGCCTCGTCCCCGTTCCCGTCGTGGATCTCCTCCTGCTGGCCATCGGGCTGCCGGCGGCGGCCGCGGCGGGAGGCTGGCTCCTCGCCGGCCGGGAGCCCCGGACGTTCGCCCGCCAGGCGCTCGAGTAGCGCCCCGACGACGCCACCACCGTCCATCACTGCGTCCCTACGCGGCGCTACCGTGCGGCCTGCTCCAGATCGGAGCGTGAACAGTGGCAGCGGGGGTGCGCCATGGTGTCGCAGACCGATCAGTACGAGATGCCCGACGTCGACCGCGGCGCCGGCTGGCTGATCTTCGCCGGGACGATCCTCGGCATCGCCGGCATCATGCGGATCTTCGACGGCATCTGGGCGTTCCGCTACGACGGCGTCGTCCCCGACAAGCTGGAAGGGGCGGTGCTCGGCACCAGCCTGTCGACCTACGGCTGGCTCTGGATCGCCGTCGGGGTGGTCCTGATCCTCTCGTCCTTCGCCGTGTTGCAGGGCTCGCAGCTGGCGCGGTGGATCGGGATGATCGCCGGCGCCGTGCTGGCCATCTCGGCCATCTGGTGGATGCCGTACTACCCGGTCTGGTCGCTCGTGTACGTCTTCATCGGCGTGCTCGTCATCTATGCCCTCGCCGCCTACGGAGGTCGTCCCTCCGGGGTCTGACCGGCCAGTCGCTGTTCACCGGACGTTCAAGTGTCCGGTGGGTTCGACCCGCCTCGGAGCTGGTAGGTCTGGGTCGTGCCAGTCGGCGATCCTCCCGAGCCGCTCGCCGTCGACGAGTGGGCCCAGCTCGACGCGTGGTGGCGGGCGGCCAACTACCTGTCCGTCGGCCAGATCTATCTCCTGGACAACCCGCTGCTGCGGGACCCCCTCGCCGTCGCCCACGTCAAGCCGAGGCTGCTGGGCCATTGGGGGACGTCGCCGGGTCTGAGCTTCGTCTACGCCCACCTCAACCGCATCATCCGAAGGCGCGACCAGGAGGTGCTGTTCGTCACGGGGCCGGGCCACGGCGGGCCGGCCCTGGTGGCGGCGGCGTGGCTGGACGGGACCTACTCCGAGGTCTATCCCCACATCAGCCGCGACGAGGAGGGGATGCGGAGGCTGTTCCGGCAGTTCTCCTTCCCCGGCGGGATCCCCTCGCACGTGGCTCCCGAGACGCCCGGGTCGATCCACGAGGGGGGCGAGCTGGGCTATTCGCTGGCCCACGCCTACGGGGCCGCCTTCGACAACCCGGACCTGGTCGTGGCCTGCGTGGTCGGCGACGGTGAGGCCGAGACCGGCCCGCTGGCAGCGTCCTGGCACGCCAACAAGTTCCTCAACCCGGTCCACGACGGGACGGTCCTGCCGATCCTGCACCTCAACGGCTACAAGATCGCCAACCCGACGGTCCTCGCCCGGATCCCGGAGAGCGAGCTGCGCCACCTGCTCGAGGGGTACGGCCACCGGCCATGGTTCGTCGAAGGGAGCGACCCGGTCGAGATGCACCAGGGGATGGCCGCCTGCCTCGACGAGGTCTTCGACGAGATCGCCACGATCCGAGGGACGGCGGCGGGCGGCGAGCTGACGCGACCCGCCTGGCCCTGCATCGTGCTGCGTACGCCCAAGGGCTGGACCGGACCGAAGTTCCTCGACGGCCTCCCCCTCGAAGGCAGCTTCCGGTCCCACCAGGTGCCCCTGGCGAACCCGAGGGGGGACGCCGGCCAGCTCCGGGCCCTCGAGGAGTGGTTGCGCTCTTACCGGCCCGACGAGCTGTTCGGCGCCGACGGCGCACCCCGACCGGTGCTCGAGGGCGTGTCGCCCGACGGGCCCAAGCGCATGAGCGCCATCCCGCACGCAAACGGCGGGGTGCTGCTCCGGGACCTGGCCCTCCCCCCGTTCACCGACTTCGCCGTCGACGTGCCGGAACCCGCCCGGACGACCAGTGAGGCCACCCGGGTGGCCGGTGCCTACCTGCGCGACGTCATCGCCGCCAACCCGCAGACCTTCCGGCTGTTCGGGCCGGACGAGACGGCATCGAACCGACTGGGAGCGGTCTTCGAGCAGACCGATCGTCAGTGGATGGCGGAGGCGATCGACACCGACGACCACCTGGCCCCCGAGGGCCGGGTCACAGAGGTCCTCTCCGAGCACCTCTGTGAAGGCTGGCTGGAGGGCTACCTGCTCACCGGTCGCCACGGCCTGTTCACCAGCTACGAGGCCTT
>DASXLH010000022.1:0-6776 GCA_036496335.1 Acidimicrobiales bacterium | reverse complement strand
AGACCCGGCGTGTCGATGAGCACGCCGCCACCCGGTACGGCCAGCAACTGGCGTGACGTCGTGGTGTGCCGGCCCCGGTGGTCGCCGTCTCGGACCGCCGCGACGGCCAGCACGTCGGCACCGATGAGCACGTTGGCCAGGGTCGACTTCCCCGCCCCGGACGGCCCGAGGAAGACCAGGGTGCGGTTGGGGCGCAGCTCAGCGCGGAGGTCGTCGACCCCGACCCCGGCCGTGGCGCTGGTGGCCAGGACGTCGACCCCCACCAGGCGGTCCCGCAACCCGTCGACCATGCCCTCCGGGGCGAGATCCGCCTTCGTCAGCACGACGATCGGCCGGGCGCCGCTCTCCCACCCGACCGCCACCTCCCGCTCGACCCGGGCGAGGCTCGCCCGGTCGGCCGGGACGGTGACGGCCACGAGATCGACGTCGGCGGCCAGCACCTGCTCCCCGACGCCGGTCGGGTCAGCCCGTACGAGGGCCGACCACCGCTCGAGCCCCTCGAGTGAGGCACCGGCGAGCACCACCACCCAGTCCCCCACGGCCGGCGCCGTGGTCGAAGGCACCAGCCGCTCGGTGCCGTCGGCGAGGGCGACGACACCACCGACCCTTTCCACCCGGACCACGCGACCCGGGAGTGCGTCGGGCCGGCCCCCGGCAGCGTCGGCGTAGAGCGCTGCCACCCGCGGACTCCAACCGAGGGCGGCGAGGGCACCGATCGGGTCGTCGGTCACGGTCGACTCGGCTGGCTCAGTCGGATGCGCCGGAGAGGGACAGCCGGTGCAGGCTCAACCGCGCGATCACCAACGCCACGATGGTCACGACCTCGAGTCTCACGATCCCCGAGCCCCCGGTGGGGATGCCCTTGCGGACCAGGTTGGCGGGGACGTCGCGGAGGAGGCCGGTGAAGATGGCCCGCGCCTCCCATCCCGGTGAGAGCTGGGCGATCCCGTTGAGGGCGGCGCCGAGCAGTCGCTCGACCAGGAAGACGAACGCCAACGACCAGACGGCGGCGCGGCGGGCGATGCAGCCGATGGCGATGAAGACGGCGATGTAGGCGCCCGATCCGGCCGCCGCGCCAATTGCTGCCGGGCCGACGGCCCGCGGGACGCCGGCGACCAACGCGGCGATGGCCGTCGCCGGGACGATCGTCACCAGCGCCACCAGCCACCCGCCCAGCCAACGACCGAGCACGATCGTGGTGAGCGGCGCGGGGGTCATCCAGGTGTAGTGGAACACCCCGGAGCGGATCTCCGCGCCGAATACCGCGTCGCCGATCACCAGCGCGGCGATGGGCAGGGTGAGGCCGAACACACCGGTGGAGGCCACTCGGACGAACGCCTCGAGCGGTGGCTCGTCGAGCCCTCGAGCCAACAGCCCGAAGAGGATCGCCCCGAGGCTGGGCAGCAGGCAGCCCAGCCACCGCTTCGGCCCGATGCACGACCGAATCGTGAACCCGACGATGGCCCCGAACCGCCAGGGAGCCCGGCGGCCCCGGGCCGGCACCGTTGTGGGGGGTGTGGACATGGCCGGATCGGTCAACGGGTCAGCTCCCGGAAGAGGCTCTCGAGCGAGTCGTCGAGTGGGCGGACCTCCCGGACCCGCACGGACAGGTCCCGGGCGACGCCCGGCAGCGCCGCGGCCAGCTCGTTGGCCTGGGTGGTGGACACGACGATGCCCAGAGGCTCGAAGGTCACCCCTTGGACGGAGGCCAGGCCGACCAATCCGCCGGCCAGGCGCCGACCGTCGTCGGTCCGGACGAGCACGTGTCGGGGCCGGTCGTTCATGGTCTCCCGGATGGCCCGCTGGTTGCCGGCGGCGGCGAGCCGGCCGTGGACCACCACGATGATCCGGTCGGCGAGCCGCTCGACCTCGTTAAGGACGTGGGAGCTGACGATCACCGTCCGGCCCTCGGCCCCGAGGGCCTGGAAGAGCTGGATGAGAGCCAGGCGCTGCACCGGATCGGCTCCGTTGAGGGGCTCGTCGAGGACGAGGACGGCCGGGTCGACGACCAGCGCGGCCGCGACCTTCGTGCGTTGGCGCATCCCCTTGCTGAAGCCGTCGACCCGGCGGTCGGCGACGTCGAGGAGGCCGACCCGCTCGAGGGCGCGGTCCGGGGCCGAGCGGTCGACGAGGCCGTGCAGCGCGGCTTCGTAGCGCACCAGCCCCCGGGCCGTCAGCCCGCCCGGCACCGCCTCGTCCTCGGGCACCAGGGCCAGTCGCCGATAGACCTCGCGGTTGGCACGCGGGTCGGCACCGGCCACCAGGACGCGGCCCTGGTTGACGGGGATGAGCCCGGTCACCGCTCGCATCAGCGTCGTCTTGCCGGCGCCGTTGGGGCCGAGCAGGCCCGTGACCCCGGCGCCGAACGAGCAGCTGAGCTCCGACAAGGCGACCTTCTGTCCGAACCACACCGAGAGGTCCTGCACCTCGATGGTGGGATCGGGGACGAAGGACGGGTCGAGCGGCGCGCCCGCGGCGGCCGGCTCGGAGGTGGCCCCGAGGGGCTGGGACACGCTCACCGCTCCGTCCAGCGGTAGCGCCGGTAGAGCGTCAGGACGCCGATCGACAGCACCCCCAGGTAGACGCCCAGCGCCGCCCACGCCCCGTCGTGCACGCCTGCCAACCGTGAGGGAAGGGCGATGTGACCGAGGAAGATCACGTCACGCAGCGCCAAGGGCAGGGCCAGGACGTTGACCAGCGCACCGAACGAGCCGTTCGCCTGGGCGTCGGCACCGCTCACCAGCACGCCGGACACGATCGACGACACCAGGAACAGCCCGATCAGCGAGGCTCCGGCCACGATCCGTCGGCTGGCGAGCGAGGCCACGGCGACGCCGATCACCGCGTAGTAGATGGCCAGCACGGCGCACGACGCCGCCACCTTCCAGGTGATGTCGGCGTTGGAGCGGACGTAGTCGAGGGTGCTGTCGGACACGAGCGCCTGGCCCACGAAGAGCAGCACCTGGGGCAGGAAGGAGAAGGCGAACAGGATGCTGGTCAGTGCCGCCACCTTCGCCAGCACGTAGTCGAAACCGGTGAGCGGCCGGGAGAACAGCAGCGGCAGCACCCGTTGGCGCCGGTCCGGGCAGATGATGTCCGGGGCGACGAGGGCGACGAAGACCAACAGGGCGCTGGAGACGCCGACGTAGTCGCGGTAGGTGATGAAGCGGATCTGGTTTCCCGGCGTGTTCCGGGTGAGGTAGGCAATGCCGACGTTGATGACGGCCGGGATGGTGACGATCCCGAGCAGCACGAAGGGCGCCACCTTCTGGCGCCAGCTACGGCGCAGACCCAGCGCCCGGCGGATCGACGCCAGATAGAGCGCCAACCGGGCCGCGCTCCGACCTCCCCGCGGGCCCTCGTACGGCCGGTACCCGCGGTCGTAGACCGCGCCGCCGACCGCCGTCATGGCCCGGCCCCCCTGATCGGCCTGCCACTCATCGGCCTACCGCTCGTCGGCCTATTGCTCATCGGCCGGCCCGCTCGAGGAACACGTCGTCCAGCGAGGTCGTGCGTGGCCCCATGCGATACAGCGGCAGGCCCAGCTCGGCGACGGCGGCGATGATGCGATCGAGCGCCTCATCGTCGGCCTGGTCGAGCTGCAGCTCGCCGTCGGTGACGGACACCGTCAAGCCGTCGGCGGCCAGGCGGGCCCGAAGCAACTCGGCACCGCCGTCGTGGCCGACGTCGACGGTCACCCCTCCGCTCGACTCGAGCAGCGACGCGGTGGGACCGGCGACGACCAGCCGACCGGCGTCGATCATCAGGACGTGGTCGCAGATCCGTTGCACGTCGTCGAGCAGGTGGGTGGACATCAGCACCGAGATGCCGAAGGTGCCGAGCCGGGAGACGAGCTCGAGCATCTCCTCCCGGCCGGCGGGGTCGAGCCCGGCGGTGGGCTCGTCGAGCAGGACCAGCTCGGGATCCCCGACGATGGCCTGGGCCAGCTTGGCCCGCTGGCGCATGCCGGTGGAGAAGCCGCCGATCGGCCGGAAGCGGGCCTCGTCGAGGCCGACCAGGTCGAGCACGTCGGATGCCCGCTGGCGGGCCGCCTTGGCGGGCAGTCCACCGAGCTCGCCGAAGGTGGCGACCACGTCGGCGGCGGTCTGGTCGAGGGGCAAGCAGTCGTGCTCGGGCATGTAGCCGAGGCGGGACCGCACGCCGATCGGGTCGGCGGCCACGTCGATGCCGACCACCTCGACCCGCCCGGCGGTGGGTTGGGCCAGCCCCAGCAGGATGCGGAAGAGCGTGGTCTTGCCGGCACCGTTGGCCCCGACCACCCCCACGAGGCCCCGAGGCACCTCGGCGTCGAGCGCATCGAGGGCCACGACCGACCCGTAGCGCTTGGTGAGGGCTTCGACCCGCAGCAGCGTCACGACGTGAGCAGGATGCACCCAGCGATCGGGCCGCCGCCAGCCGCGGCAACGGCCACCTGCGCGCCCGGCACCTGTCGCTCGCCCGCCTGGCCCCGCAGCTGGAGGCAGGCCTCGTGGAGCACCCAGTAGCCGTGCATGCGACCGGCCGACAGCTGGCCACCGTAGGTGTTGAGCGGCAACTGGCCTCCCGGCCCGATGCGGGTGCCGCCCTCCACGAACGGTCCGGCTTCACCCTCACCGCAGAACCCGAGGGCCTCGAGCCAGGCGAAGGTGAGGAACGTGAACCCGTCGTAGAGCTCGGCCACGTCGACGTCGGACGGGCGAAGGTCGGTGCGGCTCCAGAGCTCGACGGCGGCGTCGGCCGAGGCCATCTTCGGGTAGTCGGGCCGCTGGTCCCACCCGCCGAGGCCGGGCGAGCCGCCCATGGCCTCGACCCGCACGACCGGGCTCGGGCAGTCAGCGGCATGGTCGGCGGCGGAGATGACCATGGCCACCGAGCCGTCGATGGGCACGTCGCAGTCGAGCAGGCCGAAGGGCTCGGAGATGGGTCGGGCGTTGAGGTAGTCGTCGAGGGAGATGGGGTCGCGGTAGGCGGCCAAGGGGTTCCGGGCGGCGTTGAGACGACTCTGCACCGCCAGCCAGCCGAGCTGCTCCTTGGTGGTGCCGTACAGGTGCATGTGCCGTCGACAGTGCATCGCCAGCCAGTTGGTGGCGGCGTAGGCGTGGTAGGTCAGCAGCGACAGCATCTCGGCCATGCCCGGCGGCATCTCGGCGCCCGGGGGCATCGCCGCCAGTGGGGACGCCCCGGCCGACTCGGAAGGCCCGGCCGCCGGCAGCACCGAGCCGCCCATCATCTGCACGGTCCGGTACACGAGCACGTGCCGCGCCCGGCCCTCGGCCACGGCCAGGAACGCCGACATGACCGGGGACAGCAGGCCGCCGGTGGTCACGCCCCCACCGGTGAAGCGGGGGTCGAGACCGAACTGGCGGATCACCTCCTCGAGCGGGGTCTCACCCATGGTCGAGATGCCGTCGATGTCGGCGGCGGTCAGCCCGGCGTCGGCGATGGCGGCGGTGGCGGCCTCGGTGGTGAGCTCGAGTCCGGGGATCCCCGTCTTTCGGCCGATGCGGGAGATCCCGAGCCCGGAGACGATGGCGCCCTTCTCGGCGACGTCGCTCATGCCCTGCCTGCCTTCCCGTGCTCGGCTCGCTCCGTCATGGTCCCTACAGTGCCAGCAATGAGCACCGCCGAGGGTCAGGCCCCCCATCACACCGCTCCGCCCGAGGTGCCGCCGCGGATGCTCCCGCCGCTGACCGACACGAACCGCGCCTTCTGGACGGGCGGTGCCGACGGCCAGCTCCTGATCCAGCGCTGCGTCACGTGCCGGCGCTGGGTCCATCCCCCGCAGGCGACCTGCCCGGACGACGGGGGTGCCCTGGTGGCCGAGCCGGTCAGCGGGCTGGGCACGGTCTTCTCGTTCACGATCAACCGCCACGTCTACAACCCGGCCGTCCCGCCGCCGTATGTGATCGCCATCGTCGAGCTCGACGAGCAGGCGGGGCTTCGGTTCACCACCAACATCGTCAACTGCGCCCCCGAGGCGGTCACGATGGAGATGCCCGTCCGGGTCGTCTTCGATCAGCACGGCGAGGTCTTCGTCCCGGTCTTCGAACCCGCCTGACAGGAGCAACCGTGCGGATCGCCATCGCCTCCGACCACGCCGGCTTCGCCCTGAAGGCGACGGTGGCCGCCCACCTCGCCGACGAGGGACACGCCGTCGACGACCTCGGCACCGATTCGACCGAGCCCGTCGACTACCCCTCCTTCTGCGCGGCGGCGGCACGGGCGGTGGTGCGGGGCGATGCCGACTTCGGCATCGTGATCGGCGGCAGCGGCCAGGGCGAGCAGATGGCGGCCAACAAGGTCCACGGCGCCCGGGCGGCGCTCTGCCACGACGTCACCACCGCCCAGCTCGCTCGTCGCCACAACGACGCCAACGTTCTTTCGCTGGGCGCTCGCCTGCTGGGCGAGACCCTTGCCCTCGCCGTCGTCGACACGTTCCTGGCGGAAGCCTTCGAAGGGGGGCGCCACGTCGCCCGCCTCGACCAGATCGCCGCCATCGAGCGGGACGAGTGCGCGTCGGGTGCAGACGGCGGTCGCTGATGGGGTTCAATCCGTTCCGCCAGCAACGGCGCAGCCCCGTCGACTACGTGCTCGTCGCCGCTGCCGCCGCCGTCATCATCATCTTGCTGCTCTGGGCGTTCGGTGCCGTCTGACCCGTGGGCCGAGGACGAGCTCGAGGTCCGTCGGGTCCAACCCTTCGAGGCGGTGAAGACCTACCGATGCCCGGGCTGCCACCACGAGATCACCCCCGGCACCGGCCACATCGTCGCCGTCCC
>DASXLH010000021.1:0-8416 GCA_036496335.1 Acidimicrobiales bacterium | reverse complement strand
GGCCGGGTCCAAGCAGTACCTCGCGCTGGCCGCCCTCCTGGCTCTGATGACCGGCGTCTTCATGATCGTGGCCCGCGTCATCGGTCTGGGCTTCGTCGCCGACTTCCTCTCCCGGACGGTGCTGATCGGCTTCCTCACCGGGGTCGGGATCCAGGTCGCCATGGGCCAGTTGAGCGGCATGCTCGGCGTCGAGGCCCCGAAGGGGGGCACCCTGGCGAAGTTCTTCGGCACCCTCCAGGAGATCCCGGACACCAGCCTCGTAACCCTGGCCGTCACCGCCGGGGTGATCGGGACCATCCTCGGTCTCAAGAAGTTCGCCCCCAAGCTCCCGGGGGCGCTGTTCGCCGTGGTCGGGGCGATCGTCATCAGTGCCACCGTCGATCTCGCTTCGCACGGCGTCGCCACGCTGGGGAAGGTGCCCGGCGGTCTGCCGAGCCTGAGCGTCCCCACGGGGCTGACGTGGAGTGACGTCGGGACCCTCCTACCGACGGCGGCGTCGATCTTCCTCGTCGTGCTCGCACAGAGCGCGGCGACATCCCGGGCCTATGCGGCCAGGTACAACGAGGACTTCAGCGAGGACACGGACCTCGTCGGCCTGGGTCTGGCCGAGTTCGCCGCCTGCTTCACCGGCGCCTACGTGGTGAACGGAAGCCCGACCAAGACACAGATGGTGGACGGGGCCGGTGGCAGGAGCCAGCTCGCACAGCTGTTCGCGGGTGCGATCGTGGTGGTCGTCCTGCTCTTCCTCACCGGCCCGTTGCAGTACATGCCCGAGGCGGTGTTGTCCTCGATCGTCTTCCTCATCGCCCTCGAGCTCATCGACCTCGCCGGCATGCGCCGCGTTCTCTCGGTGCGAAGGGACGAGTTCGTCATCGCCGCCGTGACCGCGTTGGTGGTGGTCGTCGTCGGTGTCGAGCAGGGGATCATCCTCGCCGTCGTCCTGTCGATCATCGACCACCTCCGCAAGTCGTACCGCCCCCACAACTCGACGCTGGTGCCGGCCGAGGGGACGCAGCTCGTGCCGATCCCCTTCGACCCTGACGGGCGCACCCATCCCGGTCTGGCCGTCTACCGGTTCAACGCCGACCTCTACTACGCCAACGCCAACCAGTTCCTGAACGACCTGAACGCCGTAGTCCTCAGCAGTCACACGGTGCCGTTGCGCTGGCTGTGCGTGGACGCGGGAACCATGTTCGACATCGACTACTCCGGCGCCGAGACCGTTCGCCAGGCGAACGACGCCTGCCGCAGGGCGGCCATCCGGGTGGTGTTCGCCGGGCTCCTGCCCGGGGCCCGAACCGAGCTGGAGCGCTCCGGGATCGTCGACGAGATCGGCGCCGACAGCTTCTTCCCCGACGTCAGGAGCACCATCTCGGCGTTCCAGGCCGAAGGCCCGACGGCCGATTCTGGTGTCGCCACCGACACCTGAGCGCACGGACAGCTGCTCGCTCCGGACGGGACGGTGCGCGAGGCTTCCGACGGGACGGGCACACGACGCCGAGGTGCGTCCGGTGCCGGACGAGGGGGACTCGGTGACGCAGAAGATCACGATCGTGTCGGGCGACGCGCACGCCGGCGCTGACCCGCAGGATTATCGGCCGTACATGGACAAGCTCGCCCTCGACCACTTCGAGGACTACCTGGAGGACCACGCCAGCAAGATGGTCGAGTTCTCCCGCTTCACCGCCGACGACGGCGTGTACAACGCCGAGAGGACGGCGTTCGTCGACACCACCGGGGCGATCCGCTCGGGTGGACTCGCCGGCGGTTGGGATCCGCAGCGGCGCCTGGAGGAGATGGACCGCGAGGGGGTGGCGGGCGAGGTCGTCTTCCTCGGCTCGCAGACCTCGATGGAGCCCTTCTTCACCCCCAGCAACCGGCCGACGCCACTCGACGTCCGGGCCGCCGGGCTGCGCGCCTACCACCGCTGGATGGCCGACCACATCGCCGATACCCAGGGTCGGCTGCTCCCGGTCGCCAACACGGCCGGCGTCGACATGGAGGCGACCACCGCCGAGCTGCGCTGGTGCGCCGAGCACGGCTTCGGCGGCGTCGAGCTACCGGGGCTCCCGGCCGAACCGGTCCTGCCACCCCTCTACGACTCCTGGTACGAGCCCTTCTGGGCGACGTGCGCCGAGCTCGGCATCGTGCTCCAGCTGCACGCCGGTTGGGGCTTCCTGGCCCATGGCCGCAAGCCGGCCGATCCCGGCGCGCTGATGATGGACCCGGCCCGTGGCTTCCGGGTCGAGAACGGGCCTCGCCGGGCGATGTGGCAGATGATGGCCGGGGGCGTGTTCGACCGCCATCCGTCCCTCAAGCTGGTTCTCACCGAGATCCGTGCCGACTGGATCCCGGCGACGCTCGGGATCCTCGACGCCCGCGCCGACCGGGGCGACCTCCCGATGCAGCTGCGGCCCACCGAGTACTGGCAGCGGAACTGCTACGCCGCCCCATCGTCGCCCCGCGACTACGAGGTGGCCCTCCGGTCCGACATCGGCGTCGACCGCTTCATCTTCGGTCGGGACTACCCCCACCCCGAGGGCACCTGGCCGAACACCTTCGACTGGATCCGAGCCGCGTTCGCCGATGTGCCGGAGGGCGAGGCCCGGCTCCTGCTCGGCGAGAACGCCATCGAGTGCTACGGCTTCGACCGGGCGGCGATGGCCGAGATCGCCGCCCGCATCGGGCCCGAGCCCGCTGACGTGCTCGGCCGCCACCCCGTCGACCCCGCCCTCGTCGAGCACTTCGACCTGCGGTCGGGCTACGGCAAGCTGCCGGCTGAGGTCGACCCAGAGGCGCTGACGGCCGCCCTCGAACGGGAGCTGTCGGGCCTGTCCGCCGGCTGAGCGACGGGGTGGACAGCGGCTGACAGCCGTGCCCCGACCTGCCACGATCGGACGTCGCGGGTTGCCCGCGACGAGATCGAGGAGAACCTCATGGCCGACACGATCCCGACCCCGGGGAAGACATCCCCCACTGACCGCGCCGGCTGGCCCGCACAACCCGAGCTCGGGCCCGCCGACGACGAGTGGCACGACCACTCTCCCCACTGGTGGGAGACCGAGACGGCGTGGTTCACCTTCAACGTGCCCGAGCGCAAGGTGTGCGGTTCGCTCTACGTCAAGGCTCGCGCCATGCAGGAGAACTGCGACGGTGGCGCGTGGGTGTGGGACGACTCCGAGGCGGATGCGCTCTATGACGTGCAGCCCGCCGGCCTGCCCTTCCCGAACCGCGGCGGCAGCCTCCTCGACCTCACCGCCCCCAACGGCGTCACCATCAAGGTGCTCGAGCCGCTGATGCGGTACCACACGACCTACCGCGATCCGGGGAAGTTCGAGGCTGACCTCGTCCACGAGGGCATCATCCGGCCCCACTCCCACCCCATCGGCGCCTGGCCTTACTGGAACTCGCGCCACTTCGACCAGCCGATGCACACGACCGGGACGATCGTGGTGGCCGGGGAGGAGATCGCGGTGGACAGCTACACGATCCGGGACCGCTCCTGGGGTCCCCGGCCGGAAGGTCCGACACCGCCCGACAAGAAGCTCGAGCGAGGCGCCTGGACCTTCAACGAACGCCCGGCCCGGGCCGCCCTCCCCTACTCGGTCGGCTACATGTACGGCGCCCAGGACGCCCGTCACGCCTTTCTCGCCGGCACGAGCCCCCTCATGACCCCCGAAGGCGAGCTGTCCGACGACCTCGACCCCGGAGCCGGCTACCTGGTTCGGGACGGCATCTACGCCCCGCTCGTGCGGGGCTACCGGGAGACCGAGCTCGACCCGGTCGGAACCTGGGTCCGTCGGGTCCACATCGAGGGCATCGACGCCCTCGGCCGGAAGCTCGACGCCGTCGGCGAGGTGGTCTCCCGGTGGGGCCACCACCAGGGTGGTTGCGCCTTCGTCCACTGGACGTGGGACGACGGCTGCGACGGCTGGGGCGAGGACGAGTCGGGCGCCCCCGCCGACTGGATGGCCGCCCTCGACGGCAAGACCTTCCCCGACCTCACCTGACCGCCGGATCCGCCATCCCTCAGCCGCGCTGATCCACCCGTCAACGCGATCGATCGACCTGCAGACATGGTCGGGTTGGACGAACGTTTCTGGTGCGTTGGGATTCCTTGTCTACCCTCACGGCCGGCCGCCGCTGGGGCGAGCCACGAAACCCCGGGGGGTCCCGAGAGTGAAGGTCAAGGGTAGAAAGACGCGCGGCGCGTTCGTAGGCGTCGCCGTCGTGTTGGCGCTGATTGCCGCCGCCTGCGGCAGCAGCAGCAAGACAGCGGCACCGACGGGCACGACACAGCCCCCGCCGACGGGCACGCCGATCGTGATCGGCTGGGTCGGCACGGAGACGTCGGCGACGGCCAACTCGACCATCGGCCCCGACAGCTTGGACACGTGGGTCCAGTGGACGAACGCCCACGGCGGCGTCGCCGGGCACCCGGTCAAGGCCTACTACGCCGACGACAAGGCCGACCCGGCCGTCGGTCTGGCCGCGGTCAAGGACCTCGTCGAGAACAAGCACGTCATCGCCCTCGTGGGCGACGAAGGCGGCTCGACCGAGCAGACCTGGGCGCCGTACATCCTCTCCAAGCGCATCCCGGTCATCCACGACGCCCTCATCGACGCGGTGTGGTTCACCAACCCGATGTTCTACCCATTGGGTGGAACGGTGGTCACCAACATCTGGGGCCAGATGAAGTCGGCCTCCGCCCAGGGTGCCAAGAAGGTCGCGGTGGTGCTCTGCACGGAGAACCCGGCCTGCGCCCAGGCGCAGCCCCTCTTCAACGCCGACGCCAAGTCGGTGGGCCTCGACCCGGTGTACAACACCCTGGCGTCCCAGACGCAGGCCAGCTACACCGCTGAGTGCCTCGCCGCCAAGAACGCCGGCGCCGACGCCGTGGCCAACTTCACCAACGCCACCGTCTTCGCCCGCGACTGCGGCCGGCAGAACTACAAGCCCTTCTACATCAACTCGAGCATGGGGCCGACCGCGTCGGTGATCAAGGCCGAGCCCGAGCTCGGGAACTCCGTCGGGTCCTCGCCCGACTTCCTGTGCCTCGACACCAAGATCGCCGCCGGCGACGACTTCCAGGCCGCGGTCAAGCAGTACCACCCGATCTGGGCCCCTGGCGGCAGCAAGCGTGACCAGGTCTCCGACGCCCTGTGCGTCGGATGGGTCGGTGGCCAGGGCTTCAAGAAGGCGGTCGAGAACTCCGGTGTGACGGCGACCGCCAACGTCACCAGCGACGACGTCATCAAGGGCCTCTCCATGTTCAACAAGGAGACCCTCGGTGGCCTGACCGTGCCGATCACCCTGAGCGACGGCACCAAGCCGAACCCGCAGCAGACCTGCGTGTTCCTCTACAAGTGGAGCGGCACGACCTTCTCGTCGGTCCCCTCGCCTGGCGCCTACACCTGCCAGTCGTAGAGAGCCGCTGATGTCCTTGAGGGGCTGCCACCGGTGACGGTGGCAGCCCCTCAGGCCGTTTTGCCCTCAGATCGTGGTCTTGACCTCGTAGGCGCAGTGCCGGGCACCCGCCACCATGTGCTGCACCCGCTCGACGGAGGCATGGGGCAGCACCGCCCGGATGAAGTCGATCTCGCTGGAGCAGGCCTGCCCGTAGCGCTGCGCCACCGCCCAGATGGCGCAGTTGTGCTCGATGATCCTGAACCGGTCCGGCTCGAGGCGCTCGCAGGTGGCCAGGTAGCCGTCCTCGTCGAGGATCCTCGTCAGCTCCGCCACCTGCGTCTCCAACGTGGGCCTCCCCTCGAGTCGGGCCCGGGCGGCGTCGATGCGGTGCTGGCGGCGCTGGGCGAAGAGCGTGTCGAGCATCTCCGGATCGCGGTCGGCGAGGTAGCCGAGCAGCTCGTTGGTGAGCTCGCCGTAGGCCTTCGGGAACAGCCCGTCGGCGGCGGCGGTGGCGGCGTACACCAGGGTCCGCCGGCCGCGCCCGACCTCGGTCCGATCCTGCTCGGTCGCCGTCACCAACCCGTCCCGAACGAGGGCACTGAGGTGCTGGCGGGCGCCGCTGACGGTCATCCCGAGCTGTTCGGCCACCTGCTCGGCGGTGGCTTCGCCCCGCCGGCGCACGGCGTAGAGCACGGTGCGGCGGCCGGCCGGAAGGCTCGTAGCCGAGCCAGCGCCCGGGGGGCCGGCCGGAGCCCCGCCAGGCCGGCTCATCGCTGCGCCCGCGGCCGCAGCAGGAGGTGGCTGTCGCCGAACTCGTGCCACAGGTAGCCACCGTCGAGGGCGGCGCGATATGCCCGGCGCAGGACGTCGTGGTCGGCGAACGCCTCGAGCATGAGCAGATGGGTCGACTCCGGTTCGTGCCAGCCCGTGAGCAGACCGTCGACCGACGTCAGGTCGCTGTCGCCGGTGACCACGACGTCGGTCCATCCCGCTCCGGCATGCACGTCGCCATGTTCGTCGCTGACCGTGGCCAGCGCCCGCACCACCGTCGTGCCGGCGGCGATCACCCGCCCACCGTCCCGTCGGCGGGCGTTGAGGAGAGCAGCCGTCGTGGAAGGGACCCGGTAGCGCTCCGGGTACGGATCCTCGCCGCCCTCGAGCGACGAGACGCCGGTGTGCAGCACCAGCGGGGCGAACACGATCCCCCGGCCCACCAGCTCGGTGACCACCTCGGGGCTGAAGGGTCGGCTGGCGCTCGGCATCTCGGCGCTGCCGGGGTGACGGGCGAAGATCGTCTGGTAGGCGGAGATCGGCCAGGCCTCGGGTACGTGCCGGTACCGGATGGGCCGGCCGTGGGCGGCGAGGAGCTCCAGGACGCCCGTCGGCGGGGAGTCGTCGAGGAGGACGTCCCTCGCTGCCCCCGAGCCCCCGCCCGGATGACGATGCCACCGGTCGAAGCCGGGACCGAGATCCAGCGAAGCGATCCACAATCGCCGGGAAGCGCCGAAGGGAACGAGGAGCCGGACCGCGGCGCCGGCCGCCAGCCGGACGGTGACCTCGTCGGACACCCCGTACGGGCGGGTCGAGTCGCCCATCGGTTCCCGCACCTCGACCAGCCAGAGGTCGCCCGGCAGGAGCGTGGAGAGGTGGACCACCACCGGTGTGCCTCCCGGCAGCTCGCCGTCCAGTGCGGCCGGGATCGTGGCCGTGGTGTTGACGACCACCACGTCGCCGGCCCGCAGGAACCGACCCAGCTCGGAGAACCAGGTGTCGACAGGAGCATCCCGCCCGTCGCTGACGAGCAGGCGGCCGCCGTCGCGCCGCAGGCCGCGGGCTTCGGGGGGCTCGTGGGCCTCGTGGGTCGCGTCGAGCTCGAACCCCAGCCAGGGCGGCCCGCTCCGCGACCCTTGGGGCCCTGACGGTGCCGCCGGTGTCGGCGCCGGGGTGAGGAACGAACCCACCGGGGTCACGGCCGCCCGCCCGGTGTGGTCGCCGCCACGACGGCGCGGGCCTCGTAGCGGCCGGCGGGCCGGGAGCCGTCGATGAGCGCCAGCAGTCCCGGCACGCTCTCCTCGGGCGGCGGCCGGTCGGCGATGTCCTCGCCCGGGAAGGCGTCCTGGTGCATCTCGGTCCGCATGTCGCCGGGGTCCACCACCAGCACCCGCAGGTCGGGGCGCTCGACGGCCAAGACCCGGCTGGCGTGTTCGAGGGCGGCCTTGGAGGCCCCGTACCCGCCCCAACCCGGGTAGGCCTCGACGGCGGCGTCGGAGGTGATGTTCACGACCACGGCACCGGGCTCGAGTCGGGACCCGAGCGCCTGCAACAGCGCCACCGGCGCCACCACGTTGACGTCGAGCACACGACGCAGGACATCCGGCTCGATGGCCGACAGGTCCGGTAGCGGGCTGGCCCCGAGGGTGCTGGCGTTGTTCACCACCAGGCCCACGGTCGGGCCGAGCTCCGCCGCCGCCTCGGCGAGGCGGGCCCGGTGGACCGGATCGGTGACGTCCCCGGCGACGGCGCGCACCTCCGTGAGCGCGGCCAGGCGGGACGACGCCTCGGCCAGCCGGTCGGCCCGCCGGGCATCCACCACCAGCCGCCATCCGGCCCGGGCCAGCGCATCGGCCAGGGCCAGGCCGAGACCCTGGGATGCCCCGGTCACCACGGCGACACCTCGCGCCCTCACACCTCGCGCCGGCTCACCTCGCGCCGGCCCACCACCACCATCGTCGCTCCCGGTCATGGGAACCTCCGGTCCTTCGTCGCCACTCGGCGCCGTACTGAACAAGCTATTGCTGTTTTTTTAAATGCGGCAGGATCTCCGCTGACGTGGTTGTCGTCCCCGAGTTAACGATCTATCGTGATGGCATGCGATCACTCACGAGAGGAAGTTCAATGGAAGAGAGAAGAGGGCCCGGATTCGGGCCCGCCCGTCATCGTCATGGTTCCCGCCGCATGCGGAGGGGCGATGTCCGCACCGCCATCCTGGCGGTGCTGGCCGAACGCC
>DASXLH010000020.1:0-5673 GCA_036496335.1 Acidimicrobiales bacterium | reverse complement strand
CCGGGAGGCGGCCAAGGCCCCGGCTGGGGCCAGGACATGGCCGGCATCGGCCAACGCGGCGCCTTCGGCGGCTACAAGAACAGCGGCATCGGCCGCGAATGGGGCCACCACGGCTTCGAAGCCTTCACCGAGGTCAAGCACATCACCTGGAGCTGACCCGAACCGGTCCCCCGAGGGAAGGCTCGTCGTCGTCAGCCGGGCGCCGTCGGAATAGTCATCGTATGACTAGCGTCGGATCCATGGAGATGCGGGATCTGGGCCGACAGGGCCTGCGGGTGGCGTCGATCGGACTGGGGACCATGGGAATGACCATGGCCTACGGCCCCGGGGACGACGAGGAGAGCGTGGCCACCATCCACCGGGCCCACGAGCTGGGCGTGACGTTCTTCGACACGGCCGAGCTCTACGGCCAGGGAACCGGCTCGAACGAGAAGCTCCTCGGCCAGGCCGTACGCCCGTACCGCGACGAGGTCGTGCTGGCAACCAAGTTCGGCTTCGACCTGACCGGCACCCGTCCGCACCGGGTCGACAGCCGGCCGGAGCACATCCTCGAAGTGGCCGAGAACAGCCTCCGCTATCTCGATACCGACCGCATCGACGTCCTCTACCAGCACCGCCCCGATCCCGACGTGCCGATCGAGGAGGTGGCCGGCGCGGTGAAGCAGCTGGTGGACCAGGGCAAGGTCCTCTACTTCGGGTTGAGCGAGGCCGGCCCCGACACCATCCGTCGAGCCCATGCTGTGCTGCCGGTGTCGGTGCTGCAGACCGAGTACTCGATCTTCGAACGGGACGTCGAGGAGAAGATCCTGCCGACGGTCCGCGAGCTCGGGGTCGGCTTCGTGCCCTACTCGCCGCTCGGCCGGGGCTTCCTGACCGACGCCACCAAACCGGCCGACCAGTACCCCGAGGGCGACATGCGGCGCCGCGACAACCGCTGGGCCGGCGAGAACTACGACCTCAACATGAAGGCCCTCGGCGAGCTGAAGGCTCTGGCCGAGGCGAAGGGAGCCACGCTGCCCCAGCTGGCCATCGCCTGGCTGCTGCATCAGGGCGACGACATCGTGCCGATCCCGGGCACCAAGAGCCGCGTCCGGCTCGAGGAGAACGTGGGTGCGGCCGAGGTGGAATTCGACGCCGCCGATCTGGCCCGCATCACGGCCATCTTCCCGGACGGCTCCTTCGGCCGCCGCTACCCGGACGGCGCCATCACCGACTGGTGAACGCCTTGGGAGGCAAGGGTCCGAACCTCACCTGACGGGTAGGTCGTGGCGCGATGTGCTTCTCGCCGCAGGCCGATCTCAGTGCCGCCTTGGTCGTGGGCGCCATCGGCCTCGACGCGGTGAGACGAGCCCGGAACCCGGCCGAGCGCCTTCTCGCCAGCGTTCCCCTGGTCCTGGCCGGACACCAGTTCGTGGAGGCCTTCGTGTGGTGGGGCTTGGAGGGCGACCTGCCTCGCGCCGTTTGGCGGAGCGCGGTGTACCTCTACGTCATGATCGCCTTCGGGGTGGTGCCGGTCCTGGTGCCATTGGCGGTCCAGTTGCTCGAACCGCCATCCCACCGCGTCCAGGCCCGGATCATGACGGCCATCGGCTCTGGGGTGGCGGTCGTGCTGGTCCGCGCCATGCTGCGAGGCCCCGTGGAAGCGACCATCGAAGGGCACCACGTCGCCTACTGGGTCGATCTCTCGACGTGGGCCGGCGTCATCATCGTGCTCTACGTCGTGGCCACGTGCGGGTCGTTGCTCCTGTCGTCGCACGCCGCCATCCGCTGGTTCGGAATCGGCAACCTGGTGGCCGTGATCCTGCTGGGCTGGCTCGCCGAGACGGCGTTCGTCTCACTGTGGTGCGCGCTGGCCGCCGTCACCAGCGTGGCGGTCGAGGCCTACCTCCGACACGGCGTCGCTCCCCCGTCCGAGGGCGCCGTGGGCGTGGACCATCGCTGACCCGGACGAGCTCGCCCGAGCGCACGTACACCCCAGCCGCTAGAACCTGCACCAATGGAACCATCGGATGACAGGCTCGAACTGCCGGCCAGCCGCTTCTTCCGCTACCCGGTCGGCCTGCTTGCTGTCGCCGCCGCCGTCCCGGTGGTCGTCGGCAGCCTCACCCCCTGGTTCGTCCTCCGGGTCGGGTCCCACGACGAACCGATCGTGCCGATCCATGACGGCGGCTTCGGCATGTTCATGCTCGTCGCGGCGCTGGGCCTCGCCATTTCCGGCTGGTCGCTCGCCAAGGTGGCCGGTTCCCGGCTGGCGGTCCTGTTCCTGAGCCTCTGCGTCGGCGCCCAGGCGGTCTACTCGGAGCACTTCTACTCAACCCAGCTGGGGCCGAGCTTCGAGTCGGCCAGCAACGGGTTCTCGGCACGGGTCGGTGTCGGCTTCTACTTCGCCGCCCTCGGCGCGGTCCTCGGACTCACCGCCGCGCTCTTCGC
Organism: Acidimicrobiales bacterium; assembly: GCA_036496335.1. GTDB lineage: Bacteria > Actinomycetota > Acidimicrobiia > Acidimicrobiales > CADCSY01 > JAEKLB01. The sequence goes on along the minus strand of DASXLH010000020.1, from coordinate 3,243 downwards.
CGGGCGACCCCTGCTCGGCCGGGCAGGCACCCGCTCCCGAGCCCCGCAACCGGTGCCGATCCCCGGCACCCCATCCGGGGCCGGCTGAACCCTTCCGGTCGGCGCGGAGTTCGAGCCGTTCCTATCCTTCCGTCCCGTGCTCTACCACCTGTCCTTCAACGCCCGTGAGCCCGAGCGGGTGGCGGCCGCCCTCGGCGAGATCCTCGACGCCAAGGTCGTGGACGCTCCCCCACCGCTGTTCAATCCCGGCGCCAAGTTCGTCTGCTGTGGTGACGACCGGGGAACCCTCATCGTGGTCGAGCCCTGGGGCGTCACCTACCACCCTGGGCCCGGCGCCAGCCTCCAGTCCCCGGTGGGGACCGAGACGGCCGAGCACTCGGCCTTCCACGGCTTGTTCCAGGCGAAGGTCGACGTAGAGACGATCGGCAAGGTCGCCGAGCGGGAAGGTTGGCCGTGGGGGCCGGCCGACTACGGCCTGTTCCGTCTGGTCAACGTCTGGCTCGAGGGCCGCCAGCTCGTCGAGTTCATGACCCCGGAGATGATCCCCGACTACCTCTCCGTCTTCGCCACTGACGGCTACATCGCCGGCGCCTGAACCCGCGCCCGGCCCCCGGCGGACCCTCAATCACCCTCATGGGATCGGGCGAGCACCTCGCCGTCACGCAGCACGGAGACCGGCCCGTCCTCGCTCACCGCGATGACCGTGGCGAGCGGGTCGTCGCGGCTGTAGCGGCGGCCCGACGTGTGGCGGGTCCCTCCCAGAGGGTCGACGGTCTCCTCGGCGACGGCGCTCGGGATCAACCGCACGCCGAGCTGGCGCAGGGTCCCCTGGGCGTCGAACACGGCGGCACCGTCGATCTGGGCGAGGGCGTGGCGCAGCGGGGCGAGGTGTGAGGGCCGGCGGATCTGGAGCGGAGGCGGGGTCGGGAGCCGCTCCTCCACCGGTGGGCCCGGCTCGCCGTCGGGCCGGTAGATGAGCAGCGCGCCGATCCCGGTGGAGCCGAGGTCGTGTACGGCGAACTCCAGCATCGCTTCGAGCACCTCGGGATCACCGTGGACCGCGCAGGCCGCAAGCGCGTCGAGCCAGCTGGTCACCGGCGGCTCGTGGTGCCAGCTGTAGCCCACCCAGCGCAGGACGCCGAAGCTGCCCACGATGCGGACGGACCCGGTGGGATGGCGCTGGACGATGGTGGCGTCGAACACCTCGGCCAGCACGACCAGGTCCCGCTCGGAGCCGGCCGGCCGATCGAACACCATCCACTCGTTGCGGCCGTCGGCATGGCGCACGAGCCAGCTCGACAGACCGTCGGCATAGCGACGAGCGGCCGGCAACGGCTGCTCCCCCAGCCCGGCGTAGGTGATCTCGAGCTGCGTGCCATCGGCCCACGCCCCCGGATCCGACTTCGGCTCGATGATCGTGCCGCCACTGGCGAAGCGTCGCTCGTGGACCGCCGGGCGCAGTGCGTGGTCGATCTCCTCCAGCAGCATCTTCCGGAGCGCGGCCGGCACGGCCAGGTCCAAACCGCTCTCCTCGAGGTCCTCGGCCAGCCGTCGGAGTCGCCTGGACCCGAGCTCAGCCATGGCCGTGGACGCTACCGGCCGACCTCCGCCGCACGACCCGGGCCAGAGCGAGAAGGGACCGCCGGTAGCGTCCGTCGGCGTGGTCGGCAGCGGCGAGCACTCCACGGACATCGTGTGCACCTGCCGATTGGTCACCGAGGAGACGGTGGTGGCTGCCGTCGAGGCCAGCGGCGGCAGCCTCCTCGAGCTCATGCGACGCTCCGACGCCGGCACGCGCTGCGGCGCCTGTCTCCCCGCTGTCTGGGCCCTCCTGACGGCCGAGGCGGGTCGATCCGGCACCCCGCCCTGACCTGCTTGCGCCGGGACACGGCGCGAAGCCGCGCAGTACCGTCGAACCAGCGTGCACAGGTCGCGCACGCTGCCCCCCCGAGTCGAACGGAGCGTCACATGCCCGGACCGGTGGAACACGTCATCGACATCGACGACCAAGGCAACGTGGGCGTCGAGCTCAAGTGCCAGACCTGCGGCTGGGAGCAACACGTGCCGTCGATGAGGGTGGCCGACCTGCTCGCCAGCGAGCACCGCGCCACCCCTGAGTACGCCGACGAGGGTTGGGCCATGTGAGACGGTTCGTCCGGCCTCGGACGTCGGGCCGGACGGCTCACGATCGATGCCAAACGGGAGGTTGCCCTCTGGCGGAGCACCGTTTCTCCTGACCGACCATTGCCGGCACGTCCAAGTGGGGAGAGCCGCACGACGCTCGGACACGTACCTTCCCGCCAGTGCTCGGCGGCGACGCCGGGCGGTTCCGGGGGGGTACCGGCATGGTTGGTCAGAAGCGTTCCCGATCGCGTGCGACGGTGATCCTGGTGCTGGCAGCAGCACTGGCGCTGGTCGCGGCGGCCTGCGGGTCGTCGAGCAAATCACCGACGTCGTCGGGCACGACCTTGCCGGCGCCGACCGGCACACCACTCAAGATCGGCTGGATCGGCACGCTGACGTCGGCGACGGTGACCGCGGGCCCGAACCTCGCCAAGGACGGCATGGACTCGTGGGTGCAGTGGACCAACAGCCACGGCGGCATCAACGGCCATCCGGTCGACGTCTCCTACGCCGACGACAAGGCTGATCCAGCCGTCGGCCTCGCCGCGGTCAAGGACCTGGTCGAGAACAAGCACGTGATCGCCATCGTTGGATCCAATGCCGGGAGCACCCAGCAGACCTGGGCGCCCTACGTCCTGTCGAAGCAGATCCCGGTCGTGGGCGGGAGCCTCATCGACGCCCTCTGGTTCACGAACCCGATGTTCTACCCCGCCGGTGGTTCGGTGGTCACCAACATCTGGGGGCAGATGAAGTCGGCCGCCGAGGCCGGCAACAAGACGGTCGCGGTGGTGCTCTGCACCGAGAGCCCGGCCTGCGCCCAGGCCCAGCCCCTGTTCACCAAGAACGCCACCGATGTCGGCATGAAGATGGTCTACAACTCGCTCGCCTCGACCACCCAGGCCAGCTACACGGCCGAGTGCCTGGCGGCCAAGAACGCCGGCGCCACCGCCGTGGCCAACTTCACCAACGCCGTCGTGATGGCCCGTGACTGTGCCCGCCAGAACTACAACCCGTTCTGGATCAGCGCCGACGAGGGCTTCGGCGCCTCGATCATCAAGCAGCAGCCGGCGCTGGGCAAGGCGGTCGGCTCCTCCGAGCAGTGGAACTGCCTCGACCAGA
>DASXLH010000019.1:0-12351 GCA_036496335.1 Acidimicrobiales bacterium | reverse complement strand
CGGCACAACAGACCAACCCAGCTCAGCTCAAGGTCACCATTACTCACACGGTCGACAATTTCTTCACGACCATCGTGGGTATCCCACGGACCACTATCACCCGATCGGGGGTCGCCGAGTTCCAGGGCCCGGTGCCAATGGGAAGCCCCGCCAACACCTACGGCAATGAGACCATTGGAGCCGGTGATACCCGCTGGTCCAACACCTATACCTCGTCGTCGAACCAGCCCGGTTTCTGGGCCAATGTCGCCGGACCACAGTCGACGAAGACCAATGGTGACGCCTTCCAGGCCGCCATCTGCCAGGGCGCCGACGGCTGCAACGGCTCGACCAACACCGACTACAGCCCCAACGGCTACTTCTACAGCGTCACCGTTCCGCAGGCCGGGACGGTCGACATCCAGGTGTTCGATCCGGCCTTCGTCAACGTCGACGACCACTGCGGCACCAACCTCGACAACGCCACCTCGGCTCGGAACCCGTTCGTGACCGATGCGGCCACTCGCTATGCCAAGGGGGACGGCGCCTTCTGCACCGGCGACCAGCTGTTCACCGGCGGCTCCGGCGATGGCGTCCCGCCAACGACCACCTTCGTGTTCCGCTCACCGACGAACACGCCCTGGGATCCGACGTCGGCCCCCGTCATCAACAACGGGACCTGCCAGCCCCGTCAGTACGCCGGGTACAACGTCAACCTGGCCTCCGCCCTCAACGCGCCGGCCGTCGGTCCGAACCCCAACGCCGAGCTCCAGAAGGACTTCCGCCAGTGGGTGGATGTCTGCAAGGTGTCGGCGCCCGCCGCCGGGACCTACTGGGTCCAGGTCCGCACCAACGTGGCCATGGGCAACCCGACGGGCGTGGGCAACCCCAACATGGCCGGCGGCGGCCACAACCGCTACGCCATCCGGGCCGCCATGGTCAACGGCTCGGGGAACCCCAGCACCACCGCCGGCGTGAAGATCGAGGCGGCCCAGGCCATGGGGATCTACGCCAACGCCCCGGCCGGCACGACCCAGTTCTTCCTGGCCCGGGTCCCCTCGGGCACGGGCGGGCACACGCTGGTCCTCAACTTCTTCGACATCTCCGACGCCAGCCAGGCCGGGTCGCTGTCGATCGTGCCGCCGCCCGATGCCCACACCTCGTTCACGAACTGCGTGGCGTCCGGACCCCAGACGGGGACGCTGTCCACCTGCACCGTGAGCGCCAACAGCAGCTTCAACGGGCGCTGGGAGACGGTGCGGGTGCCCATTCCCGCCGGGTACACGTGCGCCGACACCGATCCCAAGGGATGTTGGGTCCGCATCAACTACGCCTACGGCAACGGCGCCACGGTGCAGGACACCACCACCTGGACGGCGTCACTCGAGGGCGACCCCGTCCGCCTCATCCAGTAGCCGGGCCGGCACCAGCCGGCAGCAGCACACACACATGGTCGTGGCCACGATCCGGGCCGGGGGGAACCGGGTCGTGGCCACTGGGCCGAAGCCCGGCACGGCGACCAACCGATCCCCAGATGGGGGTCGCGCGGTTCAGGGGTTCGGGCACTAGGTTCGATGCCGGAGCCAGATTCGCTTCAGCGTGCGCTCCAGCCATCGATCGCAGTCAGACGCGTCAAGCGCCCAGGGGGGTTCGTTGACCGACACCATCGCCAAACGGGAGTCCGATCCTGTGCAGTCCGTCCCGGGGGTGATCGTCCGCTTCGCGGGCGACTCCGGGGACGGGATGCAGCTGACCGGCGACCGCTTCACCAGCTCGAGCGCCCTGCTCGGGAACGATCTCTCGACGCTGCCCGACTTCCCGGCCGAGATCCGGGCCCCCGCCGGCACGGTCCATGGCGTGTCGGCCTTCCAGGTCCGGATCGCCGACCACGAGATCTCCACGCCCGGTGACGCCGCCGACGTGCTCATCGCCATGAACCCGGCGGCGCTCAAGGCCGAGTCGTCCAAGTTGCCGCTGGGCGCCACCATCATCGTCAACACCGACACCTTCGACGAGCGCAACCTCAAGAAGGCCGGCTACGCCACCGACCCCCTCCACGACGGCTCGCTCAGCGCCTACACGGTGTACGAGGTCCCGATGTCGTCGATCACCCTCGAGGCCGTCGCCGGCCTGGGGGTCAAGCCCCGCGACGCCGACCGGTCGAAGAACTTCTTCGCCCTCGGCCTGGTCAGCTGGATGTACACCCGCCCGGTCGAGCCGATCCTGGAGTGGATCACCACCCGCTTCGGGCGCACGCCGCTGGTGGCGGCCAGCAACGAGGCGGCCTTCAAGGCCGGGCACGCCTTCGGCGAGACGGCCGAGCTGTTCGCCTCGCCGGTGGAGATCCGTCCCGCCGCCCTGGCGCCCGGCCTCTACACCAACATCACCGGCAACACCGCCCTGTCGTGGGGGCTCATCGCCGCCAGCCGGCAGAGCGGGCTGCCCATCTTCCTCGGGTCGTACCCGATCACGCCGGCGTCGGACATCCTCCACGAGCTGTCGAAGCACAAGGAGTACGGCATCCGCACCTTCCAGGCGGAGGACGAGATCGCCGGTATCACGTCGGCCCTCGGCGCCGCCTTCGGCGGGCACCTCGGCATCACCACCACCAGCGGACCGGGCGTCGCCCTCAAGGGCGAGGCGCTGGGTCTGGCCGTCAGCCTCGAGCTGCCCCTGCTGGTCATCGACATCCAGCGCGGCGGTCCGTCGACCGGCCTTCCCACCAAGACCGAAGCCGCCGATCTGCTGCAGGCCCTCTACGGCCGCCACGGCGAGTCGCCCCTGCCGGTGCTGGCGGCCAAGAGCCCGTCGCACTGCTTCGACGCCGCCATCGAGGCCGTCCGGTTGGCGGTCAAGTACCGCACGCCCGTGATCCTGCTGTCCGACGGGTACCTGGCCAATGGCGCCGAGCCGTGGCTGCTGCCGGATGTCGACAGCCTGCCCACCATCGAGCCCCGCTTCTCCACGTCGCCCAACGACATCGACGAGGAGGGCCAGCCCGTCTTCCATCCCTACCTGCGGGATCCGGAGACGTTGGCCCGGGAGTGGGCCATCCCCGGCACGCCTGGTCTCATGCACCGCATCGGCGGCATCGAGAAGGAAGACGTCACCGGCAACATCTCCTACGAGCCCGACAACCACGAGCGGATGGTGCAGCTGCGGGCGGCCAAGGTGGCCGGGATCGCCGACGACATCCCCGAGGTGGAGGTCGAAGGCGACCTCGACGCCGACGTGCTCGTCCTGGGCTGGGGATCGACGTGGGGTGCCATCGGTGCCGCCGTCGACCAGGTGCGGGCCACCGGCGGCAAGGTCGCCCGGGCCCACCTGGTGCACCTCAATCCCTTGCCCCGCAACCTCGGCGAGGTGCTGAAGGGCCGGCGTTCGGTGCTGATCCCGGAGATGAACCTCGGTCAGCTCACCAAGGTGATCCGGGCCGAGTTCTTAGTCGACGCCCAGTGCGTGTCCAAGGTGCAGGGCCAGCCGTTCACGGTGGGCGAGCTGGTGGCCAGGATCGAGCACGCCATCGGTGGCCTCGGGTGAGGATGGTCCACATGAACGAAGGAGCGATGACGGTGGTGGCGCGATGACCGACGTGGCGATCCCCAAGACCACTCCCAAGGACTGGGCCAGCGACCAGGAGGTCCGCTGGTGCCCGGGATGCGGCGACTACTCGATCCTCACCGCGGTGCGGATGCTGATGCCCGACCTGGGCGTGTCGCCCGAGAACACCGTGTTCGTGTCCGGGATCGGCTGCGCCAGCCGGTTCCCCTATTACATGAACACCTACGGCGTGCACAGCATCCACGGCCGCGCCCCGGCGGTGGCGACCGGCCTGGCCATGGCCCGGCCGGATCTCGACGTGTGGGTGATCACCGGTGACGGCGACGGCCTGTCGATCGGGGGCAACCACCTCATCCACGCCCTGCGGCGCAACGTCAACGTCACGATCCTGCTGTTCAACAACCAGATCTACGGGCTGACCAAGGGCCAGTACTCGCCCACCAGCGAGGTCGGCAAGGTCACCAAGTCGACACCGTTCGGCTCCGTCGACTACCCCTTCAACCCGATCAGCCTGGCTATCGGCGCCGAGGCCACCTTCGTGGCCCGCACCCACGACCTCGACCGCCAGCACATGATCGAGACGTTCCGGCGGGCCCACGACCACAAGGGGGCAGCCTTCGTCGAGATCTATCAGAACTGCAACGTCTTCAACGACGGAGCGTTCGACACGATCACGACCAAGAGCAACCGGGGCTCGATGCTGATCCCGCTCGAGCACGGCCAGCCCGTGCGCTTCGGCGAGGAAGGGGAGCGGGGCGTGGTGTTGGGCCCCGACGGTCGGGCCTCGATCGTCGACGTCGCTGACGTGGGCGAGGACGCGCTGGTGGTCCACGACGAGACTGCCTCCGACTCCACCCTGGCCTTCGCCCTGTCCCGACTCGCGGCCGGTCCCACCATGCCCACTCCGGTGGGCGTGTTCCGGGCCGTCGAGCGTCCCGACTACGGGGCCGAGGTCACCGCCCAGCTGGAGACGGCCCGCCAGCGGGCCGGCAACTCCGGCGATCTGGCCGCCCTGCTGCGCTCCGGTGCCACCTGGGAGGTCGCCGGCCGCTGAGTCGTGCTGATGCGCAGCTCCGGCTGCGCCTGCGCAGCTGTGCGTGCACGCTGCCGTACTCGTCGGAGCTGCTGCTCCGGCTGGCGCCTGCGCAGCGTGTCTACTGGAGTGCAGCGTCCCTGCGGTTTCGGGTGGGCCGCGCCTCAGCCCAGGTCGCGGTAGACGAAGCCGGTGCGGGGCTTCGGCCAGAAGAAGGTGGTCTTGGGCGGCATGCGTTGGCCACCCTCGGCGGTGGCGGCGATCTGGGCGACCGTGGCCGGTCGGAGCAGCAGCCCCATCTGGGCCTCGCGACTGACCATGGCGTCGAGGACGTTGTCGACCCCGTGCTGGTAGACGACCTCGTGCGGGGGGAGCTCGGCCAGGGCGACGGCGATCCGGGCGGAGTCGAGATCGGGGAGCGACGGGTCGAAGGCGCCGGGACGGGGCCGGAGAAGGAAGCCCTCCGAGCCGGGCAGGACCATGCCGATCGCACCCTCTTCGACGAGGGTGGCGGGTTGCAGGTCGTTGAGCCGATGGGCTCGGATCTCGAAGCGCTCCCCGAAGATCCCGAAGATGTCGGCGCCGAAGGGGAGTCCGGTCACCAGACGGTGGATGGCCCGCACCGCCAGCTGCTCGTCGGACAGCTCGATCACGAACGCCAGCGTCGAGTCGTAGCCGGCCGGCTCCCCGTCGGGCTCGTCATTGGGACGGCCGGCGGCAGCTCGGCGTTCGTCTCGGTAGGCCAGCGAGGTCTCGTAGCGATGGTGGCCGTCGGCCACGATGAGCGGGCGGCTGGCCACGACCGCCCGGACGGCGTCGACGACGGCCGGGTCGTCGAGCACCCAGAGCTGGTGCAGGAAGTCGTCCTCGTCGAAGGCGGAGGCGAGGGCCGGCGCCTCCGTGAGGGGCTCGATCAACGCCGTCAGGCCGACCGCCGGCGTCAGGCCCCAGATGGGCGACAGGTTGTGGGCGGTGGCCCGGAGCAGGTCGAGCCGGTCGCTCTTGGCCTTCGGCGTCGTGTGCTCGTGGGGGAGGATCTGACCCTCTTCGGGGCGGGTGAGCTCCAGGGCGCCGAGGACCCCGGTGGTGTACCGCTCTTGGCCGTCGTCGTCGGCGAAGAGCATCCGGTAGACGTAGAAGGCGGGCTGGGGGTCGGTGCGCAGCACGCCTTCCTCCTGCAGGCGGGCCAGCGCGGCGGCGGCCAGGTGGTAGCGCTCGGGGCCGTCGGCCTCGTCCGGGAGGTCCATGTGCACGGCGTTCGCCGGATGCCGGCCGGCGAGCTCCGCCCGTTCGACCGGGCTGATCACGTCGTAGGGCGGAGCGGTGGCGTCGCTCATGTCGACCGTGGGGGCGTAGCGCAGGCCGGCGAACGGTTCGAAGCGGGGCACGGACGGTTGTCTAGCGCCTCAGGACTCGAGCGCATTCGTCCGGCTTCGCTCCTCCGGGTGACAAGCCTCGCCCCCGGGACCGGTCGACCGCCGTACCGGGACGGAGGGCGTGGGTCGCTACCGTCCCGGCCGTGGCCTGGCTCCTCGATCTCGACGGTGTGGTGTGGCTGTCGGGCCGGGCGATTCCGGGATCGAGCGAGGCGGTGGCCCGGCTGCGGGCGGCGGGGGAGCGAATCGTCTTCGTCACCAACTTCTCGGGCCCCCGGCTGGCGGAGCAGGAGCAGCGCCTGGCCGCCGTCGGGATCGCCGCCGCCGGCGATGTGGTGACCTCGGCCATGGCGGCCGCCCGGCTGGTCGAGCCGGGCTGGCGGGTGCACTGCCTCGCCGGTCCGGGCGTGCGCGAGGCGGTCGCCGCCCGCGGCGCGACGGTGGTCGAGGACGGGCGGGTCGACGAGGGCCGGGTCGACGCTGTGGTGGTGGGCCTGACCGAGGCGTTCGACTACGCCGCCCTCCGGGACGCCTCGGCGGCGGTGCGGACCGGGGCCCGCTTCATCGGCGCCAACGACGACGCCACCATGCCCACCCCGGACGGGCCCGTCCCGGGGGCCGGGAGCCTGCTGGCGGCCGTGGCCGTGGCCTCCGGTGTGCAACCGGTGGTGGCCGGCAAGCCGTATCAGCCCATGGCCGACGCCGTGCTGGCCCTGGCCGGGGACGGTCCCCACACCATGGTCGGCGACCGGTGGTCGACCGACGGCCTGTTCGCCGCGCGCCTCGGGGCCCGGTTCGGCCTGGTGCTGTCGGGCGTCACGGGTGCCGACGAGGTCCCGGCCGGCGTCGACCCGGCCCTGGTGGCGCCCGATCTGGCCGCCCTCGTCGACCGCCTGTCGTCATCGAGCCCCGACCAAGCCGGCTGATCGACCCGCCTCGGTCCGCGGCTCAGCCGGCCAGTCGATACGTGTCCCGGCGGTCCTGACGCAGCAGCAACGCGGCGACGACCCCGAAGACGAAGCCGCCGACGTGGGCCCCCCAGGCGACCCCCTGGTCGGGGCCGATGAAGAACTGGCTCAGGAACCAGAAGATCAGCAGCCAGCGGGCCCGGATGTTGATGGGGACGACGAAGACGAGGGTGAGGATGGGGACGTCGGGATACCAGATCAGGTAGGCGCCCATCACCCCGGCGATGGCGCCCGACGCCCCGATCAGCGGGACCGTGCTGTGGGGTTGGAGCAGGACGTAGGTGGCGGTCGCCACCAGCCCGGCCAGGAGGTAGAAGACGAGGTAGCGCACCCGGCCCAGACGGTCCTCGACGTTGTTGCCGAACACCCACAGGAACAGCATGTTCCCGCCCAGGTGGACCCAGCCGCCGTGGAGGAACATCGACGACAGCACGCTCAGGGCCAGGATCTTGTGGGGGTAGAGCTCGGGTGAGTCGGGGAACGTGCCGCACTGCTCGTCGCCCTGGCCGTTGGCGGTGGCCACCGCCTCCTGCACCGTCAGGGGCCGTCCGGTGGTGAGCTCGCAGGGGATGGCGGCCCGCTCGTAGGTGAACTCGGCGTTCTTCTCGACGTCGGACGTGCTCGGCTGGACGAACACGAACACCACCACGTTGACGGCGATCAGCAGGATCGTGACCACGGCGCGCCGGCGCGTCGGGTTGCGGTCGTGCAAGGGGATCACCCCGGCACGGTAACGGCCGGTTCGGGGTGCTCTACGTTGCTCGACGTGCCCGGTCCGCGCCGCCGCCTCGATGCCGAGCTGGTCCGCCGCGGGCTCGCCCCGTCCCGGGAGCAGGCCCAGGGCGACATCAGCGCCGGGCGGGTGCTGGTGGCGGGGGCGACGGCCCACAAGCCGGCTCGTCTGGTGGCGCCGGAGGAGCCGATCCGCCTGCTCGGTGACGGGCCCCGCTTCGTGGGCCGCGGCGGGGAGAAGCTCGATGCCGCCCTTGTCCGCTTCGGCATCGACCCGACCGGTCGCCGCGCCGTCGACGCCGGTGCCTCGACCGGCGGCTTCACCGACTGCCTCCTCCAGCGGGGCGCGTCGTCGGTGGTGGCGGTGGACGTCGGCTACGGCCAGCTCCACGAACGGCTGCGGGCTGATCCCCGGGTCGACAACCGGGAACGCACCAACGTCCGGACGCTGGAGCCGGGATCGATCGGTGATCCCGTCGACCTGGTGGTCGCCGACCTCTCGTTCGTGTCGCTCCGGACGGTGCTGCCCGCCCTGGTGGCGCTGGCCACGGCCGGGGCCGACCTCGTGCTGCTGGTCAAGCCCCAGTTCGAGGCGGGGCGGGCCGAGGCTTCGAGGGGCCGGGGCGTCATCCGCGATCCGTTGGTGTGGCGACGGGTGCTGGAGGAGGTGCGTGCCGCGGCGTCCGAGGCCGGGTCGGCCATGATGGCGGTGATGGTCTCGCCGATCACGGGGGCCGACGGGAACCGTGAGTTCCTGGTCCACTGCCGGGTGGGCCTCAGCGCCGATGACCCTACCGTCCTGCCCCTCGCCGCCCTGGACCTGGCTGTGGCCGAAGCGATCCAACGACACGGAGCCCCCTGATGGCGTCGGTTGCGCTGTTCGTCCACCACGCCCGCGACGAGGCGGCCGTCCTGGCCCGCGACGCCGCCGACTGGTTGGCCGCCCGGGGCCACGAGGTGCGGCTCCCGGTGAAGGACGCCGCCATCGCCGGCCTCGACCGGCTGGCCGCTGAGGACGACGTGCTCCTGGCCGGCCTCGACGTGGCCCTGAGCCTGGGTGGCGACGGCACCATGTTGCGCACCGTCGAGCTGGTCGACGGCACCGCCCCGGTGATCGGGGTCAACCTCGGCACCCTCGGCTACCTCGCCGCCGTCGAGCCCGACGAGCTGCACGCCGCCCTCGCCCGCTGGGAGTCGGGCGACGTCACCGTGATGGAGCGGATGCGGCTGCTGATCGACGTCCTCCCGCCCGACGGCGATCTCGAACCGGCCCCGGGGCGCTACGCCGCGCTCAACGAAGCGGTCCTCGGCAAGACGCCTTCGGGCCAGATCGCCCGGATCCTGGTCACCGTCGACGACGAGCCGTTCACGACCTACTCGGCCGACGGGCTCATCGTCGCCACGCCCACCGGCTCGACCGCCTACGCCTGGTCGGCGGGGGGACCGATCGTCGCCCCCGACCACGAGGCCATCGTGCTGACGCCGGTGGCGCCCCACATGCTCTTCGACCGCTCGCTGGTGCTGAGCCCGTCGACCTGCGTGCGCCTGGAGGTGGTCGACGACCGACCGGCCGACCTCTCGCTCGACGGTCGAAGCCTTGGCCTGCTCGGCGCCGGCGGCGCCATCGTGTGCACGGCCTCGGCCCGACCCGCCCGCTTGGTGGGCTTCGGCGCCCACAGCTTCCTCGGCATCCTGAAGGCGAAGTTCGGCCTTGCCGACCGGTGACGGGTTGCCGGCGGTGACGGTTTGGAGCCCGGCCGGGGCGTCTGGTCCTCACCGACGGGGGCTCACCGGCTGATGCTCACCGAGCTGGTGGTGCGTGACCTGGGGGTGATCGCCGAGGCCACCGTCCTGGTCGGTCCGGGCATGACCGCCCTGACCGGCGAGACCGGCGCCGGCAAGACCCTCCTGGTCAGCGCCATCGAGCTGCTGGTCGGTGGCCGAGCCGACCCGCTCCTGGTCCGTCCCGGTGCCACCGAGGCCCGGGTCGACGGGCGCTTCGTCGGGGCCGACGGCGCCGAAGTGGTCCTGAGCCGGGTCGTGCCGGCCGACGGGCGCTCCCGCGCCTACCTCGACGGCCGCCCCGTGCCCGCCTCGGTCCTGGCCGAGCACGGCGCCGAGTTGGTCGACCTGCACGGCCAGCACGCCCACCAGTCGCTTCTGGCTCCGGCCGTGCAGCGCGCCGCCCTCGACACCCATGGTGGTGTGGACCTGGAGCCGTTGCTGTCGGCCCGGGCGGCCCTGACGGAGGTCGACAACGCCCTCGCCGAGCTCGGGGGCGACGAACGGGCCCGGGCCCGCGAGCTGGACCTGGTCCGGTTCCAGGTGGCCGAGCTCGACGCCGCCGCCGTGACCGGTGCCGACGAGGACGTCCGCTTGGCCGAGGAGGAGGCCCTGCTGGCCGATGCCGCCGCCGCCCGGGAGGCAGGTGCGGCCGCCACGGCCCTCCTGCACGACGACGACGGGGCGCTCGACACGCTCGGCTCGGCCGTGGCCCAGGTGGCGGGGCGCCCTGCCTTCACCGGGGTGGCGGCGCGCCTCCGGTCCCTGGCCATCGATCTCGGCGACGCCTCCGCCGAGCTGCGTGACCTGGCCGAGGCGGTGGTCGACGACCCGGATCGCCTCGATGCCCTTCGCGAGCGTCGGGCCCTGCTGCGTGACCTCCGACGCAAGTACGGCGATTCGTTGGCCGACGTGCTGGCCTTCGCCGAGGAGGCGCGGACCCGACTAGGCGAGCTGGAGACGCACGACGCCCGGGCCGCCGCCCTCGACACCCGCCGCAAGGAGCTCGTCGCCGAGGTGGCTGCCGCCGCGGCGGCCGTGCGGGCCGCTCGGGTGGCGGCCGGTCCGGGTCTGGCGGCTGACGTCGAAGGGCGTCTGGCCACGCTGGCCATGGCCGGGGCGAGGGTCGAGGTGGCGATCGGCGAGCAGGGCGCCGGCGACGAGGTGGTGTTCCTGCTTGCCGCCAACCCCGGCGAACCGGCCCGTCCGCTGGCCCGGGTCGCCTCCGGCGGGGAGCTGGCCCGGATCATGCTGGCCCTGCGTCTGGCGCTGTTGACCACTGACCGTGGGGGCCAGGCCGACGGGCGGACCCTGGTCTTCGACGAGGTCGATGCCGGCATCGGCGGGGAGGCGGCGCTGGCGGTGGCCGCCAGCCTGGCCGACCTGGCTCGCAGCAACCAGATCCTGGTCGTGACCCACCTGCCCCAGGTGGCCGCCCACGCCGACGGCCAGGTGGTCGTAGTCAAGGCCGAGGAGGAGGGCCGGACCATCGCCCGGGCCCACGAAGTGCGCGACGACGAGCGGGTGGCCGAGCTGTCCCGCATGCTCAGCGGCCAGCCGGGCCGCGAGGTGGCCAAGGGTCACGCCGCCGAGCTCCTCACCGCCGCCCGCCGCCGTCCCCACTGACCGGGCGGGCGCCGGGCGCAGCGGGACCGGGCACACCGGCGCGCCCTCCCATCATGAACTGGGTGCCCCAGAAGCCCGATCAGGGCTTCAGCAGCACCCAGTTCGGGAACGGCCGGCTCGGGCCGGGCATCACCACCGTCGCGGCGAAGCGCGGTACCGTGGCCTCCCGTGACCAACGGCGCCGCGGCTACCCACACCACCAAGCACGTGTTCGTGACGGGCGGTGTGGCCAGCTCGCTCGGGAAAGGGGCGACCGCCTCGTCGCTGGGCCGACTCCTGAAGATGCGGGGCCTGCGCGTCACCATGCAGAAGCTCGACCCGTACATCAACGTCGACCCCGGCACGATGAACCCGTTCGAGCACGGCGAGGTCTTCGTCACCGACGACGGCGGCGAGACCGACCTGGACCTGGGTCACTACGAGCGATTCGTCGACGAGAACCTCTCGAAGGACTCCAACGCCACCACCGGCTCGATCTACCAGGCGGTGCTGGCAGCCGAGCGGCGGGGCGACTACCTCGGCAAGACCGTCCAGGTCATCCCCCACATCACCGACGAGATCAAGCGCCGCATCGCCCGTCTGGCGACGGAGGACGTCGACGTGGTGATCACCGAGGTGGGCGGCACGGTGGGCGACATCGAGATCCTCCCGTTCCTCGAGGCCATCCGGCAGTTCCGCAACGACGTCGGCCGCGGCAACGTCTGCTACGTCCACGTGACCCTGATCCCCTTCATCGGCCCCACCGGCGAGCAGAAGACCAAGCCCACCCAGCACTCCGTCACCGAGCTGCGCAGCCGCGGCATCCAGCCGGACGCCATCGTGTGCCGCAGCGACAAGCCGATCCCCGACTCGCTCAAGCGCAAGATCGCCAACCTGTCGGACGTGCCGGCGAACGCGGTGGTCAACGCCGCCGATGCCCGCCACCTGTACGAGATCCCGGTGGTCCTGCACGACGAGGGCTTCGACGAAGTGGTGTGCGAGCACCTCGGCCTGCCGATCGACGTCGACATGACGCCCTGGCACGACCTCGTCACCAAGGTCGAGTCGGCCGTCCGACCCGTTCGGGTCGGGATCATCGGCAAGTACGTCAGCCTCCCGGACGCCTACCTGTCGGTGGCCGAGGCCCTGCGCCACGGCGGCTACCACCACGGCGTGAAACCGGAGATCGAGTGGATCCAGGCCGAGGAGGTGGAAGGCATGCTGGCCGAGGGCCGCCTGCGCGACCTCGATGCCATCGTCATCCCCGGCGGCTTCGGCGAGCGGGGGATCGAGGGGAAGATCGAGGCCGCGCGGG
>DASXLH010000018.1:0-1596 GCA_036496335.1 Acidimicrobiales bacterium | reverse complement strand
CTCGAGCGCTACGGCGTCGCCGTGAACGCCATCTGCCCGACCGCCATGACCCGCATGCTCGAAGGCACTCCCTTCGCCGACACGGACGAGGCCAGGCAGGGGGTGCTCGATCCGAAGTACGTGTCTCCGGCTCTCGTCTGGCTCGCCTCCACGCAGTCGGCCGGGGTGACCGGCCGCGTCATCGGTGCGTCCGGCCGGGCCCTCTACGTGGCCGAGGGCTGGGCTCGGGGGCCGTCGACGGAAGCCGTCGACGACCCGCACGCCATCGACGGGCTCCTCCGGTCCCTGCTGGCGGCGGCCAGGCCGAACGCCGACATGCGGGGCAACATCCCGGGATGACGATCGAGCCGTACACCTTCGAGCTCACCCCTGGCCAGATCGATGACCTGCGCCAGCGCCTCGACCGGACCCGCTGGCCCGACGCGCTGCCGGACAGCGGCTGGAACCTCGGCACCAACCTCGACGCCCTCCAGGGCTTGTGCCGGCGGTGGCAGACCGACTTCGACTTCCAGTCGTTCCTGAGCCGCTGCAACCGGTTCCCGCAGTTCACGACCGAGGCCCTGGGCCAGACCATCCGCTTCCTCCACGTCCGCTCGCCCGAGCCAGGTGCCCGGCCCCTGCTCCTGACGCACGGCTGGCCCGGGTCCGTCGCCGAGTTCTGGGACGTGCTCGGGCCGCTCACCGACCCCGTGGCCCACGGGCTCGACCCGGCCGGGGCTCTGCACGTGGTGGCGCCGTCGCTTCCCGGCTACGGGTTCAGCGGGCCGACCACCCAGCCGGGTTGGGACATCGGACGGGTGGCGGATGCCTTCGCCGAGCTCATGGCCGCACTCGGTTACGACCGCTTCTTCTGCCAGGGCGGCGACTGGGGTTCGATGGTGTCGTCCGAGATCAGCCGACGCCAGCCCAGCCGGGTCGCCGCCCTTCACCTCAACCTCCTGGTGGCGCCCCGCCTCAAGGACGTGCCGCCCACGGAGGAAGAGGAAGCGCAGATCGAGCGATCGTCCGCCTTCCTGGCGCTCGAGTCGGCCTATCAGCAGATCCAGGGGACCAAGCCACAGACGCTGGCCTACGGGCTGACCGACTCCCCCGCGGGGCTGGCGGCGTGGATCCTCGAGAAGTTCCAGAGTTGGACAGGCGCGGCCGGGCTGGCGGAGTTCGCGCCCGACCGTCTGCTCGACAATCTGTCCGTCTACTGGTTCACGGGGACGATCAACTCCTCGATGCGCCTCTACTACGAGTCGATCGGGCCCCGGAACACGGGACGGCGACAGGGTCGGCCCCCGTCGGACGTGCCCACCGGGTTCGCCTGTTATCCGGGGGAGCCCTTCAACTCACCTCGCCGATGGATCGAGGCGGCCTACGACATCGTCCGGTGGAGCGACATGCCGAGGGGCGGCCACTTCCCGGCCATGCAGGTACCGGAGGACTTCGTGGCCGAGGTCAGCGGCTTCTTCGCCCAACGACCGCTCTGAGAGGACGCCGGCCCCGACTCAGCGGGGCGGTCGCGACGCGTCGCTGAGCTGCTTCACGACCTCGGGCGTGAGCTGGAGGTCGAAGCCCTCCATGTTCTGCTCGTACTGGTCGAAGGTGCGG
>DASXLH010000017.1:0-2333 GCA_036496335.1 Acidimicrobiales bacterium | reverse complement strand
GCTCGACGGGGTCAAGATCCTCGACCTGACCTGGGGGATCGCCGGTCCGGTCGGCGTGATGTTGCTCGCCGAACAGGGGGCCGACGTCATCAAGATCGAGCCGCCGGGCGGAGACCCGTATCGCGACGCGCCCGAGTACCGGGTGTGGAACCGGGGCCGGCGCTCGGTCGTGCTCGACCTCAAGACCGACGAGGGCCGCGACCGGCTGAAGGCGTTGGCGGCCACCGCCGACGTGCTGGTCGAGGCGTTCCGGCCCGGGGCCATGGCTGACTTGGGCCTCGACTACGAGTCGCTGAAGGACAGCTGCCCCCGGCTGGTCTATGTGTCGGTGCCGGCCTACCCGGCGGGCAGCCGCCTGGCCGGGCGGGCGGGGTGGGATGCCCTCGTCCAGGCGCGGGGTGGTCTGCAGTGGGAGCAGCCGAGCTGGCGCCCGGGGCCCACCTTCCTGCCGAACCACTCCCCGAGCATGGCGGCCGCCTACCTGGTGCCGGTCGGGATCATGGGTGGCCTCTCGGCCCGGGAGGAGACCGGCCGCGGCCAGCACGTCGAGACCACCCTCTTCCAGGGCGGCATGTCCCTCACCTCGATGCTCTGGATCCATGCCGAGCACGGCCAGAACGAGCTCGAGGCGACGATGTCGAAGACGTACCCGCCCGGCATCCACCAGCGCAGCGTCTACGAGTGCGCCGACGGCTGGATCCATGCCACCGGCGGAGGGGCGTCCTCGACGGGCGTCACGCTCACCGACGTGCTCGGCCTGCCGGCCGACAAGCACCCCGGCATGGTGATGATGATGGCGGCCCAGGGGACGGCCGAAGGGCTGGCCGCGGCCCAGGCGCTCCAGCAGGAGGTCGACGCCGCCTTCAAGAAGTTCAACGTCGCCGAGCTGGTCGACACGCTCCACGCCAACGGCTTCGGTGCCGAAGCGATCCTGCCCGCCTACAAGATGCTCGAGCACCCGCAGCTGCTCGCCACCGACGCCGTGGTCGAGGTCGAGGACCCCGAGATCGGCACCACCAAGCAGCTGGGGGTCACGATCAAGCTGCAAGGGACGCCCGGCAAGGTCGTCGGGCCCCGCCCGCGGCTCGGGGCCCACACCGACGAGGTCCTGGCCGAGTTGGCGGCGGCCACGCCGCAGCCGGCCGGCCCGGCCCGCCGGGAGCAGCCCCATGCGCTGTCCGACGTGCGCGTCCTCGACTTCGGCCGTGCCTTCGCCGGGCCCTTCGCCTGCATGGTGCTGGCCAGCATGGGCGCCGACGTGATCAAGATCGAAGCCCCGGGCGTGGTGGGGATGATGGGTGGCGGCCCGTTCATCGGCTGCCAGCAGGGCAAGCGGGTCCTGGCCGTCGACGGGAAGCGCCCCGAGGGGCGCAAGATCATCGAGGAGCTCATCGCCAAGGCGGATGTGGTCCACCACAACATGACCAAGGGCGTGGCCGAGCGCCTCGGGATCGATCACGCCACGGTGACGGCGATCAAGCCCGACATGATCACCTGCAACACCTTCATGTACGGGCCGACGGGACCGCTTTCCGACCTGGGTGGGCTCGACCCGCTCGGGCAGGCGGCGGCCGGCTTGGAGTTCGAGGCCGGCCCGGTCGAGGAGGGAGGCCGCCCGCTCTGGTACCGGTTCGGCCACGGCGACACGGCCAATGCGCTGTCGTCGGTCGTCGGGGTGCTGATGGCGCTGTACCACCGCAAGCGGACGGGCGAAGGCCAGTCGTTGTGGACCTCCCTGCTGCACGGCACCGCGCTGTGGGGATCCGGCGAGTACCTCGGGCCGGACGGTCCGCCCGCGATCGCCAAGTTCGACAAGGGACAGACGGGCTTCGGTCCGCTCTACCGCCTCTACGAGACCCAGAGCGGCTGGCTCCAGCTGGCGGCGGTCAAGCCGGAGCACTGGCCCGCCCTGTGCCGGGCCATCGGCCAGCCCGAGCTCGAGACCGACGCCCGCTTCGCCACGGCCGCCGACCGCGCCTCCAACCGCTTCCTGCTCGAGGACCTGCTCGTGCCGGTCTTCGCCGGTGCGACGGCGCTGCAGTGGCGCCGCCGCCTCGACGGGGCGGGCGTGCCGTCGGAGATCCCCGTGGACACCGGCGACGGCGAGACGATCCTCTTCGACGAGGAGATGGTCAACCTCGGGTTGGTGGCCAAGGTCCAGCACCTCACGAACGGGGCCCTGCGCCAGGTGGGCCAGCTGGTCACGTTCGGCGACACACCGGGGCACATCGAGCGGGCACCGTGGGTGTCCGGTCAGCACACCGTCGAGATCCTCCAGGAGCTCGGCTATGAGGACGAGCAGATCAAGCTGCTGGCCAAGGACGGCATCGTCG
>DASXLH010000016.1:0-3458 GCA_036496335.1 Acidimicrobiales bacterium | reverse complement strand
CGACCGTCTGGCCGTCGGCCAACGGCGTGACCAGATCGCGCTCCACCCCGTCGATCTCGGCGATGACCGCCGCCTTGGCCAGCCTCGATCCGATGGCGGCCGCCAGGTCACCGGCGGTGGCGCCCTCGGGACTGGCGCGCTCCGACCCGTCGGGGAGGGACACCGTGATCGTCTCCGGCATGGGCGGCGATCGTACCGGTGGCCCCCTCGGGGCCCCCGATCAGTTCACGGCCCGACTGCGAACCTGGTGCGTCAGTCGCCAGAACCTGGCGGCTGGTGCACCCGGTTCGGGCAGGCCGGCGGGCTCGGTAGTTCAGAGGTCGATGCCGAGGAGGGCAGCCGCGGCGCTCACCCCACGGCCGGAGGCGGCCGCGGCATCGATGGCGGCGACCGCGGCCGGGGTGTCGAGATCGTCGTCGAGGGCGGCCCGAACGTCCTCGAGGCCGGCATCGCCCGGCCCGGCCGCCCGCCAGGCCTCGACCCGGGCGGCGGCGTCCTCGAGCAGGCTGGACTTCCAGTCCCAGTCGTCCCGGTAGGGCTGGCTGATGATCGACAGGCGGATCACCGGCGCCTCCCACTCCTTCAGCAGGTCGCTGATGAAGACGAGGTTGCCAAGCGATTTCGACATCTTCACGCCGTCGAGTCGGACCATCGGCATGTGCAGCCAGTGGCGCACGAACAGCTCGCCGGTGGCCGACTCCGACTGGGCCGCCTCGCACTCATGATGGGGGAAGATCAGGTCGCTGCCCCCGCCGTGGAGGTCGATCGTGGTGCCGAGCTCGCGCAACGCCAGGGCCGAGCACTCGATGTGCCAACCGGGGCGTCCCGGGCCCCAGAGGGTGTCCCAGCTGGGCTCGCCCTCCGCCGACGGCTGCCAGAGCACGAAGTCGAGCGGATGGCGCTTGTTCGGGTCGTCGAGGTTGCCACCCCGCTCGGCCGCATAGGCCAGCATCGTGGCCTCGTCGTAGTGGCTGACCTGGCCGAAGCGGGGGAAGGTGGACACGTCGAAGTAGACCGAGCCGCCGGCCTCGTAGGCGTTGCCCCGGTCGAGGACCATGCCGATGAAGCCCCGGATATCGGCGATGGCGGAGGTCGCCCGCGGCTCGCTGAAGCAGGGCAGCACGTTGAGCGATCGCATGTCGCTCTGGAACCGGGTGGTCTCGGCCGCGGCCAGGTCGAGGTAGTGCACGCCGAGCTCGGCCGCCTTGGCCAGAAGCGGATCGTCGACATCGGTGATGTTGCGCACCAGGCGCACCTCGTGGCCGAGGTCGACCAGCCGGCGATGGATCAGGTCGTAGAACAGGAAGGTGGACGCATGCCCGAGATGGGTCGAGTCGTAGGGCGTGATCCCGCAGGTGTACATCGACACCACCGGCCCGGGCTCGAACGGCACGACCGTCCCCTGGGACGTCTCGTACAGACGCATCCCCATCAGTCGATGCCGGTGAGCTTGACGGCCACCCGGGTCTTGTAGCGGACGTTGAGCTGGATCATCACGGCGGTGAAGGCCTCGATGGGGGCGGCGCTGGAGAGCGGGCCGGCGTCGAGGGGGCGCAGGTCGGCCATCTTGGCCAGCAGCTCCATGGTCACCTCGGTGGCCCGGGGGTGGTCCGAGCAGACCAGCACGTCCGACTCGATCGGATGGTCGATGTCGCCCAGCTCCTTCGCCGGCAGGTGGTGCATCGCCGCCGCGACCAGCGCGCCCGGGGCGGCGGCCTGCACGTTGGCGGCGATCGAACCGCGCGCCGGCAGGAGGGCGGTGAACTCCCGGCCCATCTTCTGCAGGGCGTTCGCCATCGAGATCACGACCTTGCCCTCGAGGGCTCCGGCCAGCGGACGCACCGTGTCAGTCACCCCGTCCCACGGCGTGGCGACCACGACCAGATCGCAGGCGGCGGCACCCTCGTTGTCGGCGGCGCCGATCTCGAGGGATCGACCGGGCCAGGCGGCGACGAGCTCGTCGCGCACCTCGCTCGCCCGATCCGCCGACCGCGAGCCGATGACCGGCTGCAGCCCCACCGATGCCAAGCGGGCGGCGAGGCCCCGCCCCGCCGGCCCGGTACCCCCGAGGATCCCGATGCTCACGCCTCGCACCGTACCGGCTCGTCCCTCGCACGCCGTTGGCGCCGGGTTACCGTCCGGACATGGGACTGCTCGACGGCAAGCGCATCCTCGTGACGGGGATCACCACCGACGACTCGATCGCCTACGCCACCGCCGACGTGGCGATGCAGGAGGGCGCCGAGGTCGTGCTGTCGAGCTTCGGGCGGGTCATGTCCCTCACCAAGCGGGTCGCCCGCAAGCTCCCCAACCCGGTCGAGGTCCTCGAGCTCGACGTGAGCGATCCGGGCCATGTCGCGGCACTGGCCCCGGCGCTGCGGGAGCTCGGGTGGGACCGGCTCGACGGAGCGGTGCACTCCATCGCCTACGCGCCCCCCACCTGCCTCGGCCAGGGGATGTTCGAGGCGCCGTGGGAGGACGTGGCCACCGCCATCCAGATCTCCGCCTACTCGCTGCGGGCGCTGGCCGATGCCGTGCTGCCGTTGATGGGCCAGGGCGGCTCGATCGTCGGCTACACCTTCGATGCCACGGTGGCCTGGCCGTCCTACGACTGGATGGGCGTCACCAAGGCCGCCTTCGAGTCGGTGAGCCGGTACCTGGCCCGCGACCTCGGCCCTCGGGGCATCCGGGTCAACCTGATCGCCGCCGGCCCGGTGCGGACCATCGCCGCCAAGTCGATCCCGGGCTTCGCCACCTTCGAGGAGGTCTGGGACGGACGCGCCCCCCTGGGCTGGGACATCCAGGACGCCTACCCGGTGGGGCGCACCACCGCCGCCCTGCTGTCCGACTGGATGCCCGCCACCACCGGGGAGATCATCCACGTCGATGGCGGCTACCACGCCGTCGGCGCCTGACCGGGCGGGTTCAGCAGTACTGACGCAACGTCCGGTAGGGGTCGACGGCGGCACCGCCGTGCGGGTGGATCTCGAAGTGGAGGTGGGTCGGGCCGCCCGCGGCATCGCCGGTGTTCCCGACGTAGCCGATGACCGTGCCCTGCTCCACGTGGCCGTTGACCCCCGCATAGGACTGGAGGTGGGCGCCGTAGTACTGGTTCCCGTCGCTGCCGTCGAGGTAGAAGGCGATGCCGCCGGCTCCGTTGTCGTGCCGTCGGACGTTCCCGGGGACCGGAGCCACCACCGGTGTGCCCCTGGGCGAGAGGATGTCGTTGCCCTCGTGCCGACGCCCCCCGGCACGAGGATCGCCGTAGTCGTCGCTGAAGGCGTGCGGTCCCTGGACCGGGCACAGCCAGCTCCCGGGCACCTGGACGCCGGCGGATGCCGTCGTCGCCGGCTTGGCGGCCGCCTTCTGCTGGGCGGCCGCCTTCTGCTGGGCGGCGGCCGCCCGCGGCTGCGCCGCCTCCTGGGCCTTGCGGTCGGCCTCGAGCTTCTCCAGGCGGA
>DASXLH010000015.1:0-4506 GCA_036496335.1 Acidimicrobiales bacterium | reverse complement strand
ATCTGCGACGAGATGCATTCGGGCTTCGCCAACCTGCGATCGGGCCTTCCCATGAACCTGAAGGCGATCCATCCCAACTTCAAGGTCTGGGCCGGAGCCCAAGCCGACATCGACCGGATCGTCGACATCTGGAACGAGTGCCTGTCCGCCTCCGGCGGCCCGTACCTCTTCGGCGACGTCCCCACCGCCGCCGACGCCATGTACGCCCCGGTGTGCACGCGGTTCATCACCTACGACGTGGAGCTCGATCGGCGCTGCGCCGCCTATCGCGACGCGATCATGGACATCCCGGCCATGCAGGCCTGGCTGGCCGACGCCGCCACGGAGCCCGACGAGCTCGAGGAGCTCGACGCCGAGTTCTGAGATCGGCCCGCGGGCGGCGGGAAGCACGTGCGAACGGACGCGACAACGGCGTGGATCGGTACGCATCCGCGTCCGTCCACGCCGTTGATGGTCGGGACCCGGCTGGGGGCCCGGGGATCGTGCGCTACTTGGTGGCCTTGGCCGCCGGCGCCGGCTTGGGGGCGGCCGCGGGCAGCGGATCGAGCAGCTTGCCGACGAACGCCTTCTGGGTGGCGAGCAGCTTCTCG
The DNA here is from genome assembly GCA_036496335.1 of Acidimicrobiales bacterium. GTDB lineage: Bacteria > Actinomycetota > Acidimicrobiia > Acidimicrobiales > CADCSY01 > JAEKLB01. The sequence continues at coordinate 3,916 of DASXLH010000015.1, read as the reverse complement.
GCGAAGCCGAAGCTCAGCTCGGCGACTTCCTTCGGCTTGGGGGCGAAGGGAACGGTGGGGAGGCTGGGCAGGCTCTTCGGCAGCTTGGCGACGACGATGCTGGTGACCTTGCCGTAGCCGCTGGCCACGGAGTTCTGGACGGAGGCGACGGCCCCGATGACCTGGTCCTGCGACTTCAGGCTGAGTTCTGCGAGCGGGGTCACGGACGGCTCCTTCGACTTGGCGGTGGTGGGCATGTGCAAACTATATCTAGCGTTTGCGAGATTCGTCAAGCAAACGTGCATTTCTCCCGACGAGGCCCGCGGATCAGCTGGCCAGCACGTAGGTGCCCGGCGCGGGCCCGTCCGGGCGGTGCTTCCGGTTGCCCAGCGATCGGGGCGCGGCCCGGTCGGCGCCGCCCCGGTCACCCACCCAGGTGGCCCACGGCTCCCACCACGAACCGGTGTGGGAGGTGGCGTCGGCCAGCCAACCTTCGGGCGACCCGGGCGGCCGCGGGCCCCGGTAGAAGCGCATCTTCGGGTTGGCGGGCGGGTTGACGAGGCTCTGGATGTGCCCGGACGACGACAGCACGAACTCGCTCCTCCCCCCGAAGAGCTGGGTGCTGGCGTAGCAGGCCTTCCACGGCGTGAGGTGGTCGGTCTGCGCCCCGACCACGAACGTGTCGCACTCGACCGCGCCGAGGTCGACCGGTCGGCCGAGCACCGTCATCTCGCCGGCCTTGGCCAGACGGTTGGTCATGAACAGGTCGAGGAAGTCGGCGTGGAGTCCCGCCGGGAGCCGGGCGCTGTCCTGGTTCCAGGCCAGCACGTCGAAGGCCGGCGGATCGTCACCCAGGAGGTTGTTGTTGACCCAGTAGTTCCACACGAGGTCGTTGGGCCGCAAGGCCGAGAAGAAGGCAAAGAGGCTGTGGCCGTCGAGCACGCCCGACTCCCGGGTGGTCCGCAGGGAGTGCTCGACGATGCCCTGCGAGGCCAGCATGGCGATGCCCGAGGGAAGGTCGAAGTCGAGCAGGGTCACGCCGAAGGTGGCACTCCCGATCAGGTCGGTGCCCGTTGCGGCGTGATGGGCGAGCAAGGCGGCGGTGGCGATGCCTCCGGCGCACATCGACACCGTGTTGACCCGGTCGGCGCCGGCGATCTCGGCCGCCGCCACCAGGGCGCCCTCCAGGGCCGCGACATACGTGTCGAAGTCCCAGTCGTGCTGCTCGGCCGTGGGGTTGCGCCAACTGATGCAGAACGTCTGGTGGCCCTGGGCCACGGCGAACTCGACGAAGCTGCGGCCCGGGGCGAGGTCCAGGAAGTAGTACTTGTTGATCTGGGGCGGCACCACCACGACGGGCCGGCTGTGGACCCGAGGAGTCGTGGGCCGGTACTGGAGCAGCTCCAGGACCTCGTCGCGGTAGACGACCGACCCTGGCGTGGCCGCGATCGTCTCGCCCAGGCGGAAAGGGCGCAGGTCGACGGAGCGCGGCATCCCTCGGTTCTCCACCACGTCCCGGACGATGTTGCGCATCCCGCGCACCAGGCTCCGGCCGCCGGTCTGAACGGCGCGCTCGATGGCGGCCGGGTTGGTGGCGAGGAAGTTGGTGGGCGCCAGCGTGGACGTGACCAGACCCGCCGCGAACCGCGCCCGCTCGGCCGTACGCCAATCCAGGTCGGCCTCCTCGACCAGCTGCTCGACCGCTGCGGACCACGCCAGGTAGCCCTGGGCGAGCCGACGGAACATCGGGTTGTCGTGCCACGCCCGATGCTGGAAGCGCCAGTCCCGCTCGGCCGGCGCCACCGACGACCGCCCCAGAGCGATGCGAATCGCCTCCATCGCCAGGTTGGTCGTGCTCGTCCCGACATCGCACCGTTGCCCCACCCGCCGCAGCGCGTCGACCAGTGCCAGGGGGTCGAGGCCGGCCAGCACCTCCCTCGACAGGAGCGCTTCGAGCTCGGCGGTCGTCGAGTGATCGGGGTCGGGGACGATCGCGTCGGGTGAGCCGGCCTCGAGGGGTGGGACGAGTGCGAGGGGACGCGCCATGAAGCGAGTAGACGTCCCTCCCTCGCCGGGCTGCAAGCATTCCCGCCCGGTGCTCACGAACTGTTCACACCCCCGACAACAGGCCGTACAGATTCGATCGTCAGCCCGTGACCACGGTCACGGGAAGCTCGGTGACCGGACCGGACGACCCGGTCAGGGGACGCGATGAGCGCCGCCGCTCCCCCGGCCACCGGCACCGAGACCGTGGTGGTCGCCGGCACCACCATCCGGGTCTCCGTGGAAGGCGACGGTCCGCCCCTCCTCCTGCTCCCGGGCATCGGGAGCAGCCTCGAGATGTGGGGGCCGTTGCGGTCCCGGCTGGAGGGTCGGACCACGATCGCCTTCGACCCGCCCGGCATCGGGAGGTCGCCGAACACCCGGTCCTTCTGGACGGTGGGGCGGGTCGCCCACCTCGCCGCCGCCGTCCTCGACCGCTGGGCACCGGACACCCTTCCCGATGTGGTGGGCTACTCCTTCGGCGGCCTCGTGGCCCAGCACCTGGCCCGGCTCCGGGTGCTCCGCCGCCTCGCCCTGGTCGCCACCACCGCCGGGCAGCCCGCCATCCCGCCCCTGCCGCACCGACTGCTGACCATGCTCCAGGGCGGCTTCCTCGTGCAGGCGGGCCGCTACGACCGCGACCCGCAGCTGGGGCGGCTCTTCGGCGGCCGCTCGGCCCGCCAGCCCGACGCCCTGACGGCCGCCATGGGTCTCCTGGGCTCGTCGCCCCCGTCGCTCACCGGCTACTACGGCCAGGCCCTCGCCGCCAGCCTGTGGACCGGCCTTCCCTGGCTGCACCTGCTGAGCCTGCCCACCCTCGTCATGACCGGGACCGACGACCGTCTGGTGCCGCCGGCCAACTCCCGGCTCATCGCCTGCTCCGCCCCCGGTGCCCGGCTGCGGGTGCTGAAGGGGGCGGGGCACCTCCTGGTGCTGGACGACGCCGAGCGGGTCGCGGCCGAGCTCGTTCCCTTCTTCGAGGAGGACCGTCGGATCGGGTGAGCGCCGACCCGCCGGAGCGCCGGAGCGAGCCCGGGCGCGAGACTCGCCGGCCGTGACCGATCGCTTCACCGATCTGGTGGTGGTGGCCGAGACGGGACCCGACCGGTTCGAGGTGAGCTCGGCCGGCTCCGGCTTCCTCTTCGGTGGCCTGACGATGGCGGCGGCCCTCGCCGCCGCGGCGCGCACCGTTGACCCATCCCTGGTGCCCCGGAGCCTCCATGCCGCCTTCCACAACGGTGGCCTCTGGGGCACGCCGCTGGCGGTCGGCGTGGAGCGGGTCAACGACAGCCGCTCCTACGCCAGTCGGCGGGCGGTGGTCACCCAGCGCAAGGTGGCCGTGGCGGTGGTCGAGACCACCTTCCGGCGGACCCGTGGCGGCGACGACGTGCTCGGACCGCCGGCCCCACCAGCCAGGCCGATCGAGGAGCTGGAGCCGGAACGGGTCACGGTGCCCGAGCCGGTGCTGGAGGTGCGCCTGGCCGGTTCCCCGCGGGCGGCCGGATCCGACCGGGTCCACCCCTACTGGGCCCGCTTCCTGGAGCCGCTCGGGGACGACCAGATGCTGCACGCCGCCGCCCTCGCCTTCGTGTCGGACTACCTCGTGATCTACACGCCCTTCCCGACCGGGTCAGGCCGCGGGGAGGGGATGATCAGCCGGACGCTCGAGCACTCCCTCTGGTTCCACCGCCCGATCGACGCCAACCGGTGGTTGCTGATCGACGCCGACGCCCTCTCGGTGGTCGACGGTCACTACGTGAGTCGGGGCACCGTGCACGACGAGGACGGCCTTCTCGTGGCTTCCTTCGTCCAGGAGGGTTTCGTGCGGGCGGCCCCGGCCGCGGGCTGACACCGCCGATGCCGGCCGCCGGATGACACCGCCGGTCCCGGCCGC
>DASXLH010000014.1:0-1536 GCA_036496335.1 Acidimicrobiales bacterium | reverse complement strand
GGCCGTGGGCATCGCGGTCCCCGAAGCCCTCGACGCCGACGGGTCGCCGATCACGGGACAGGCCCGATTGGGGTTCCAGCCGATCGTGGATGCCCATCGCCGCCGCCTTGCCGATCTCGTCCTGCCCACGATGGGCCAGTTCCGAGCGCTCCCGGCCGCCGACCTGGAGGAGGCGGCGGCCGTGCTGACCGAGCGCGACTGGTTCAACGGCCCTGCCCGGACCCTGGCTCGCGGCCGATGGCGCTTCGCCGACGCGGAGCATGTGGAGCTTGAGGGTGGGTTCAAGGCCCGTACGCACTACGAGCTGACGTACACGACGTCCCGCTGCCCCGTCACGGGTGCCGGTCTGGTGGCGGTGCAGGACGTCGTTGCCCACCTCCGGCCGGCCCACACCCACACCTTGGCAATGGGCGTCTCGCAGAGCGGTCGATGGCTCCGCCAGTTCCTGTTCGACACCGGGAACGCCGACGAGGACGGTCAGCCGGTGTTCGACGGCGTCCACGTCCACATCGCCGGTGGCCGACGCGGCGAGTTCAACCACCGCTACGCCCAGCCTTCGACCATGAACCCGTTGGGCTTCACCCACCTGCCACCCTTCTCGCCTGACGACGGCCTGCTCGACCGGGCCGAGGGAGCCGGCACCGTGCCGAAGATCGTCTTCACGAACACCGCCACCGAGTACTGGCGGGGTGACGCTTCGCTCAGCCACCCGACGCTCGGCCGTCCCACGCCTGACGGCCCGTCCTGGCGCACGTATCTCTACGCCGGTGCCCACCACTCCGGCCAGCTTCCCGGCCATGTCGAGTCCCTCCCCGTGCAGCTACCGGGGAACCTGGTGGACATCACCTGGCCGACGAGAGCACACTTCTCCGCGCTGTCGCGATGGGTGGTCGACGGCACCGAGCCACCGCCGAGCGCGGTGCCCCAGGTCGAGGACGGGACGGCGGTGAGCCGGGAGCAGGCGCTGGCGGTGCTGCCTTCCCTCGATGGCGCAGCCGTGGCCGGGCTGACCTTGCCGTCGCCCGCCGCTCTGCTCGGGATGCCGCCACTCGATCTCGGTCCCGAGGCGGATCGGGGCGTCGGCTGCTTCCCGCCGGTCGTCACGGCGCCCAGCCGTCCCTGTGTGGTCTCGGCCCTCGACGACGACGGCAACGAGGTCGCCGGCGTACGCCTGCCGCACGTGGCCGTTCCGCTCGACATCTCGTTCGGGTGGAACCCGGAGCACCCCCGGCCCGGCATCCCGGTGGAGGTGTGGAACCTCGTCGGCGGCCGTCTGCCCTTCACCGCGGCCGAGGTCGTCCGCCGCTACGGCGATCGCGACGCGTTCCTCACCCGGGTGCGGGAGGCCGCCGCTCGCCTCGTGGTTCAGCGCCACCTCCTGGCTGAGGACGTCGAGCCGGTCGTGGCCGATGCCGCCCGTCGGTGGGACGCCCTCGTCGGCTGAGCGGCCCAGCCCCGAACTCGGTGCGTCAGACGCCGAGAACTCGCTCCTCACGCACCTGGTTCGGCGTCCCACCCCATCCCTGAGGGCGCCCA
>DASXLH010000013.1:0-26360 GCA_036496335.1 Acidimicrobiales bacterium | reverse complement strand
AGGCCCACAGCCTGCTGCACGGCCACCTGACCGTCGACCCCGCCGTCCTGGCCAATGAGGCGTTCACGCTGGACGGGCGCTCCTACATGTACCAGGGACCCGTCCCCGCACTGCTCCGCATGCCGATCGCCGCCGTGTTCGGGAACCGCTTCGACGGTCGCCTGACGCAGCTCAGCATCCTCCTCGGCCTCGCCGTCGCGCTGTGGGCGGTGCTGGCGCTGCACTGGCGGGTGCGTGGGGCGGTCCGGGGCACGGTTCCGGTCGGGCGGACCGAAGGCCTCCTCGTCGGCGTCTTCATGTTCCTCGTCGCCGGGGGCTCGGCGCTCGCCTTCCAGGCCAGCCGGGCGTGGGTGTACGACGAGGCGATCGTCTGGGGAGTGGCGTTGACGCTCGGCGCCCTGGTGCAGCTCCTGCGCTACCGCCAGGACGGGCGGGGGCTCCTGGCCTGCACCCTGCTGACCACCGGCGCGCTCTTCGCCCGCGCCTCCGTCGGCGTCGGTCCCCTGCTCGGCCTGGCCATGGTGGCCGCGCTGGCGCTGTGGTCGAACCGTCGCCACCTCGGCCGAGCCGGCCGCGACGTCGCCCTGCCGGCCGTCGCCGCGCTCACACCGCTCGTCCTCTACATGGCGCTCAACCTGGCCAAGTTCGGGACGCTGCTGAGCGTGCCGTTCGCAGATCAGCGGCTGTCGGTGATCGACCCGGCTCGCCAAGCCTTCCTGCGTGCCAACGGAGGCACGCTCTTCGGTCTGCAGTTCCTGCCGACGACGGTGCTGCACTACCTCCGTCCCGACGGGTTGCGTCTCACCAGCACCTTCCCCTTCGTCGACTTCCCCGCCATCCCCGGGCGGGTCATCGGTGCCGTCACCTTCGACCTGGTCGACCGGTCCGCCAGCGCCCCTGCCTCCATGCCCTTCTTCGTGCTGCTCGGCCTGGTCGGTGGGTTCGCCGTCCTCGGTTGGTCGTACCGCCGGGAGCGCCGGGCGCGGGGGCTGGGCGTGGTGGTGCTGGCGGCTGGTGCCAGCGCCCTCACCATCCTTCCTTTCGGCTACGTGGCCGAGCGCTACCTCGGCGACGTCATGCCCCTCCTGGTGGTCACCAGCGCGGTCGGGCTGCAGGTCGTTCTTCGGTCGTGGCGGGGCTGGCGCGAGGGTCGGGTCGTGATCGGCGGGCTGCTCCTCCTCGCCCTGGCCACGGCCTGGATCAACATCGGTCTGAGCCTGCGGTACCAGCGAGAGTGGAGTCCCGACGTCGCCCCCGCCGTCCTGGCCGGCTTCGCCGCCACCCAGCACGACGTCGCTGATGTCGTCGGCCATGGCGCCCCGGTCGTGATGACGGGCGCCTCGTTGCCCACCTCGCCCGTTCCGGCGGGCACTCTCTTCGCGCTAGGCGACTGCGTCGCCCTCTACCGCTCCGACGGCCTGCCCGTCTCGACGCTGAAGCCGACCCAGTGGAACCCGGTGGAAGGATCAGGCTCGGCGGGATGGTTCGACGTCGACGCCACGTTCCCGGACCGACCCGCCGGCACCCAGATGCCGATCCTGACCCTGGGCCAGCCCGGGGACCGGGTGGTCGCCGTCTACCTCCGGGGCGGGCGAGTGCGCTTCGATCACGTGAGCGCCGACGGATCCACGCAGCCCGGTCGACTCGTCAGCTCGGTGGCGGACCGCACCCACCGCCTGCGGATCCTGGCCGACTGGCGCATCCACCGGCTCACGGTCCAGCTCGACGACCGGGTGGTGCTGGAGGACTTCATCGCGCCGACCCCTGGCGTCCCCGTGCTGGCGCCGACCTCGACGGACGGCGCGGCAGCATCGTTCCCGGGCAGCATGCTCGCCCACGAGGTGACGGCCCCCCTGTGCCGGCGGTTGACCGGCCGGACCGGTTGAGACCGCCGTCGTTCCTGGAGGTCGGTCAGGGGGTGACGCCGAGCTGGAGCCGACCCGCGGCCAGCTCTACCTGGAGGGTGGTGAACAACCACCTGGCCGCGTACTCGGTGCCGGGACCCGAGAACGCCTGACCCACGAAGGCCCCCTCGTTGCCGAAGTGGACGCCATCCGCCCGTAGGGGGGCGCCGTCGACGGTCGTGATGCAGTGCCCCCCGGGACAGACCATGCCGCCCAGGTCGATCACATCGGCGTGGACGGCCGCGGCTGTGGACCGGTTGAGCCTGTTCATGCAGTCGATCTGGAGCCGAGCGTCCGCCGGCAGCCAGTCGCCGACAGGGTAGGGAAGGGTCGCCACGGCCACACCCGAACCGGCCGAGCTGAACGCGATCAGGATCCGGGTCATCTCCGGCACGTACCAGTCGTGGAACCCGGCATCGCAAGGCCCCAGCCACCTGCCGCCGATCTGGAACTTCTCGAACCCGCTGGCGTTGCCGTAGGCGACGACCACGAGGTTCGGGTGGAAGGCGGCGAAGGCCTGGTTCCAACGCGGTTCGCAGGCGTCGCTCAGCGAGACCTTGGCGGCCTCGGTGGAGCTGGTGAGGCGCAGTGCCGTCACGTCGGCGGTCAGCGCGCATCCGTCCGCCGAGCCGTTGGCGGTGACGAACGGCTGGGGATCGGTCAGCGTCTTGACCCCGGCGGCCATGGAGTCGGCGAGCGAGTCGCCGACGATCAGCAGCTTCGCCTGTCCGTCCCCGACCGCGGCCAGGGCTCTCAGCTCGCCCACCGAAGCCGACGGCGACGCCCCACCCTCGGCCAGGCTGATCGAGCGGGACGCCGGCACCCGCACCTGGCCGGAGGTGGCGAGGACGATCGCCACCACCCCGACCAGGGCGCCGGCCGGCACCCACACCCGCATCGGGACCACCCGGAGGCGTCCCCGCCTGACGGGCTGCTCGATCAGGTAGAACGAAACGACGGCCACGGCCACCGAGGCGACGATCTGGAGGCCGAAGAGGGGCCAGCCGGAGAGTCCGGTCCGATCGCCGTTGAGGATGAGGTAGATCGGCCAGTGCCAGAGGTACAGGCCGTAGCTGATGAGACCGAACCATCGCAGCGGTGACCAGGCCAGGGCTCGGCTCAGCGGGCCGGCCTGCTCGTGGGAGCTGGCGGCGATGACCACGACCACGGCCACACCGCACGCCAGCAGTCCCCCTCGGTACAGGAGCGGGTTCTGCCCGTCGAGGCGGGCCCAGGCCACGGCCAGGCCGATGGCGGCGACGAAGCCGGCGACCTCGAGGGCGAGCCGCGAGGCCACCCACCCGCGCGCCACGGGGCGGCGGGACCATCGCCATGCCGCGAACGCCGCTCCCAAGAGGATGGCGGCCGCCCGGGTGTCGGTGCCGAGGTACACCCGGGTGGTGTCGCCACCCGGCGTGTACAGGTACCACATCAGCGACGCGCTGCAGACGGCCAGGAACAGCGAGAGCCGCAGCACGGACCTCGCCAGATCCCGTCCCCGCCAGCGGCTCAGCCACACCAACCCGGCGAACACGAGCGGCCACACCAGGTAGAACTGCTCCTCGATCGCCAGCGACCAGGTGTGCTCCAGGGGGCTGGGCGCGCTGAAGAGCTCCCAGTAGCCGTGCTGGCGGAACACGGAGTTCCAGTTGGCGACGTAGGCCAGGGTGGCGAGGGCATCGGTTCGGATCCGGGCCAGCTCGACCGTCGACGCCATCAGGGCGGCGTAGAGGGAGACGCCCAGCACGAGCACGACGAGGGCGGGCAGCAGCCGGCGGAACCGGCGTGACCAGAACGCCTTGAGGCCGATGCGGCCGCTCCGGCCGGCTTCGGCCAACAGCAGCGACGTGATCAGGAAGCCCGACAGGACGAAGAAGGCGTCAACCCCGAGGTAGCCGCCGAGGAGATGACCCCCGTGGAACACCAGCACGCCCAGGACGGCGGCCCCTCGGAGACCATCGAGGGCCGGCACGTGGGCGAAGGAACGGGCACCTGCGGGTGGGTTCGCAACGTCGGTTGCGACCCCTGACGGCTCTCCGTCGTTCCCGTCCGCGCTCCCTCCAGCGCCCCCCGTGGTCATTGGGTCGTACATGTTACGACGCGGCGACATCCGGAATGGCGTCGGGCCGCGGACGTCGTACACCTTCCCCGTTGGGGAGGCGACGCGCCGGTACCATCTGCCGGCTCGCACTCGGGTCCGTTCCACTCCGGCTCCGCCGAGCACGTGCTGCCATGCGCTCCACCGACCCCACCAGCCGCCGTTTCGCGGCCGTCCTGGCGACCATGGCGGCCGCCGCCCTCGTGGGCCGTGTGGTGTTCGCGGCGGCGTGGGGGTTCCATGCCGACGGGACGCTCAGCGACGCCATGAACTACCACCTGCTCGGCCAGCACCTGGCCGACGGTCTCGGCTACATCCGGGCCTTCGACTGGGCGATCAGCCACGTGAAGGTGCCCACCGCGGAGTTCCCGCCCCTCTTCCCGATGGTCCTGGCCGGCCTCCACCTGGCCGGCGTGCAGACGGTGCATGGCCAGGAGATCGCGCTCGCCGCCCTCGGCACCGTCACGGTCGTCTTGGTGGGCCTCCTCGGCCGGGAGGTGGCCGGCCCCACCGCCGGGCTCGTGGGCGCCGGGCTGGCTGCCGCCTACCCGATGCTCGTGCTCCCGGACGCGGCGCTGCAGGCCGAGGGCCTCTACGGGCTCCTGGTCTGCCTGGTCCTGCTGCTGTCGCTGCGCTGGCGGGGTAGCCGGGACGCCTGGAGCTGGTTGATCGTCGGTGCCGTGGTGGGCCTGGCCGCCCTGACCCGGTCGGAGGCGCTGCTCCTGCTTCCCCTGGTGGTGCTCTGGGCCACCCGCTCCTGGCGGGCTGTGCTCCTCGCCGCCGTTGCGGCCGTGGTGGTCCTCAGTCCATGGGTGATCCGGAACGCCTACGCCCTGGGTGAGCTCGTGCCCCTGTCGGACAACCGGGGCACCCTGCTGGTGGGGGCGAACTGCCGCCAGTCCTGGCAGGGACCACGACAGGGTCTGTGGACCTTCGCCTGCGTCGACGCGATCAAGAGCCCGAACCGCGACGAGATCCCCCTCACCCACCGCTACATCCAGGCCGGCACCGACTACGCCCGGGCCCACCTGTCCGACGCCCCCCGTGTCGGCGCGGTCCGGGTCCTGCGCACCTTCGGCCTGTGGGCGCCGCGCCAACAACGCACCGAGGAGGCGGCCGAGGGCCGCAACGAGACCGCGCTCCTGGTCGGCTGGTTCGCCTATCTGTTCGTGGCCGCCTTCGCGGTGGGCGGGACCTGGATCGGCTACCGGCGGGGCATGCCGGTCGGGCCCCTCCTGGGCGCCATCGTCCTCGTGGTCATCACCTCGGCGCTGAGCTACGGCAACCAGCGCTTCCGGATGGCGGCCGAGCCGAGCCTGCTGGTGCTGGCCGGCATCGGGTTGAGCACCCTGATCGGGCGGCTCATCGGCCACCGGGTACCCGTCGCCGGTGACGCCGTGCCCGATGACCCGACCGGTGCGGACGTCGCCGTCGACGACGCGTGGGCCCGATGACCCGTCGGTGGCTGGCCGCCCTCGGCGGGATCACCGTGGTGGCGTTCGGGATCCGGTTGGCGGGAGCCGTCGCCTTCCTGCCCTCCCAGCCGGGCGGCGACAGCTACTACGTCCACTACCCGGCCAACCTGATCGCCGACGGCCACTGGTTCCAGAACCCCTTCGAGTGGATGCTCAACCACCGCTTCGAGGACAGCGTCATCCACCCGCCGCTCTACATCCTCTATCTGGCCACCGGCTCGGCCCTCGGTCTGCGCAGCTACTTCTCCCACGCCGTGCTATCGGTGCTCCTGGGCACCGCCGCCGTCGCGGTGGTCGGGTTGCTCGGCCGTCGCATCGGCGGCGGTCGGGTCGGGTTGCTGGCGGCCGGGGTGGCGGCGGTCTACCCGAACCTCTGGCTGCACGACACGATCGTCATGTCGGAGAGCCTCTACCTCCTCACCATCGCCCTCGTCCTGCTGGCCGGCGTGGCCGTGTGGGAACGACCGACCGCCGGGCGGATCGCGCTGCTCGGGGTGGCGGTGGGCCTGGCCACTCTGACCCGGGGCGAAGCCCTGGCGTTGCTTCCCCTGCTCGTCGTTCCGGCCGTGCTCCGCCGCCCCCGCCGGCCCGCGTCGGGCGGATCCCACCTGGCCACGGTCGATCGGCCCATCGGCGCCCGACTCGGTTGGCTCGCCGTGGGGCTGGCCGCCGCGGCCGCCGTCATCCTCCCGTGGTCGGTCTGGACGTCGCTGCGCTTCGGTCAGCCGGTGCTGATCTCCATCGATTCGGAGGAGGTCCTCGCCGCCGCCAACTGCCCGCAGGCCTACACCGGCGAGCGCCTCGGCTACTGGTCCCTGGACTGCCTCGCCGGCGCGCTTCCCGGCAACGAGGCCCACCGCGGCTCACTGCGCCGGGAGGAGGGGCTCCACTACGCCTCGGCCCACCTGGACGAGGTCCCGGGAGTCGTGGCCGCCCGCATCGGCGGCGCGCTCGGTGTGTTCCGCCCGTTCCGGCACGTGCACTTCGGAGCGCTCGAGGGCCGTGACGTCACGTGGGGCGACGTCGGCCTGTGGGCCTATTGGGTCATGGTGCCCCTGGCCGCCTTCGGGACCTGGGTGCTGCGCCGTCGGGACGGCATCCTGTGGCCGCTCCTGGCTCCCATCGTCATGGTGCCCTTGGTGACCGGCCTGATCTACGGCTCGATCCGCTTCCGTCTCGCGGCGGAGATCCCCCTGGTGGTCCTGACCTCGGTGGCGATCGACCGGTGGCTACCGGGACCGAAGGCGAGCCCCCGGTAATGTCCGCCGCGGCCATGCCCGACCCCATCTCCGACGTCCCCCGTGACGAACCCCGGGCCCTGCGGGTCGGAGCTCCCGTCGCCGACGAACGCGCCCTCGCCGACCTGGCGGCGCGATCCGGTCTGCGGCGCATCCACATCCTGGCCTGGCGTGACCTCGAGGACGAAGAGGCGGGTGGCTCCGAGGTCCACGCCGCCACGGTGGCCCGGCTCTGGGCAGAGGCGGGGATCGAGGTCACCGCCCGTACGTCAGCCGTCGTGGGTCAGCCCGCCATCATCGAGCGGGACGGCTACCGGGTCATCCGCCGGGCCGGGCGCCACATCGTGTTCCCACGGGCCGCCTTGGCCGAGGTCGCGAGGCTCCACGGTCCCCGCGACGGGCTGGTGGAGATCTGGAATGGCATGCCCTTCCTCTCCCCGCTGTGGTCCCGCGGTCCGCGTGTCACCTGGCTCCACCACGTCCACGACGTGATGTGGGACATGGTGCTCCCCCGCCCGCTGGCTGCCGCCGGCAAGCTGCTCGAACGACGGCTGGCCCCTCCGCTGTACCGGCGGACGCCGGTGATCACGCTGGCCGAGTCGTCCCGCCGGGAGCTCGTCGACGAGCTGGGGTTCCACGAGGACCGCGTCCACGTGGTGGCGCCGGGGATCGACCCCCGCTTCCGTCCCGGCGGCGAGCGAGCCGACCATCCGCTGGTCGTGGCCGTCGGACGGCTGGTTCCCGTCAAGCGCTTCGACCTCCTGATCGACGCCCTGGTCGAGCTCAAGGCCGAGCACCCCGCGCTCGAGGGGATCATCGTCGGCGAGGGCTACGAGCGTCCGGGGCTCGAGGCCCGGATCGCCGCGGCCGGTGCCGGGAGTTGGCTGCACCTCCCGGGCCACCAGACCGACGACGAGGTGCTCGATCTCTATCGCCGGGCCTGGCTGGTAGCGGGCTCTTCCGTCCGCGAGGGCTGGGGCATGACGATCACGGAGGCGGCCGCCTGTGGCACCCCGGCGGTGGCCAGCCGCATCCCGGGCTACGTCGACGCCGTGGTCGACGGGAGGACGGGCCTGCTCGTCGCCCCGGGTGAGCTGGCTCCGGCGATCGGACTGCTCCTGTCGGATGCCGGGCTCCGGGAGCGACTGGGTGAGGCGGCCTTGCAGCGGGCCCGCTCCTTCACCTGGGCGCGGACGGCCCTCGGCACCTTGCAGGTCCTGGCCGACGCAGGTCGCCGGCTCCCTCCGGGATGATCGCGACCGTCGACGAGGTCGACGTCGAGATCGAGGCGGGGCCCGTCGAGCGGCGGTGGTGGATCTGGGCGCAGCACGCCTTCCTCGCCGTCGTCACCTACACCTGCATGCTCACGACCGCCCCGGGCTACGTGGCGGCCGACACCAAGGCCTACCTGTACCTGGATCCTGGTCGTCTCCTCTCCCGGGCATGGTCCCTCTGGGACCCGAACGTCGCGCTGGGCACCGTCACGCACCAGAACATCGGCTACCTGTGGCCGATGGGCCCGTGGTTCTGGGCCTTCGACCGCCTCGGCGTGCCGATGTGGGTGGCCCAGCGCCTCTGGACCGCCACCCTGCTCTACCTCGCCGGCGCCGGTGTGCTCTACCTCGTGCGCACGTTGGGCTGGGGACGCATCCACCCGGCTGCCGCCCTCGCCGCCGCTTCCATCTACGCCTTCTCCCCCTACGTCCTCGACTACGCAGCCAGGATCTCGGTCCTCCTCCTGCCCTGGGCCGGTCTTCCCTGGTTGGTGGGGCTGACCCATCGGGCCATTCGGGACCGGTCGTGGCTCTACCCGGCCCTCATCGCCCTGGTGGTTGCCACGATCGGGGGGACGAACGCCACGTCGATCCTGCTGGTCGGCCTGGGCCCGCTGCTGTGGGTCCTCTTCGCCGTGTTCGTGCACCGGGAGGTGAAGGCCACCGACGCCCTCGTCGCCGTCCTCAAGATCGGCGTGCTCAGCCTGGTGGTGTCGCTGTGGTGGATCGCCGGGCTGGTGGTGCAGGGCAGCTACGGCCTCGACGTCCTGCGCTACACGGAGTCGATCGAGACGGTCGCCCGCAGCTCGCTCGCCTCCGAGGTGCTGCGGGGCCTCGGCTACTGGTTCTTCTACGGCACCGACAAGCTCGGCCCGTGGATCGAGCCGGGGCGGACCTTCACCCAGTCCCCGGTGCTCATCGCCGTCGGCTTCGGTCCGGCGATCCTGGCCGTTGGCGCCGTCGCCATGATCCGGTGGCGGCGGCGGGGCGAGGCGGTAGCCCTCATCGTGGTCGGGACCGTCGTGGCCGTCGGCGCCTATCCGTACGCACATCCGGAGCTCCTGGGCCGGGTGATCAAGGCCTTCGGTACCTCCTCGACCATCGGCCTCGCCCTGCGGAGCACCGCCCGGGTCGTACCTCTCGTGTGCCTCGGCATCGCCCTCGCCATCGGTGCCGGGCTCAGTGCACTGGCCCGCCGGTTCCCCCGCCGAGGCTGGCTGGTGGCGCTCCCCGTAATCGGCTTGGCGCTGCTCACCAATCCCCCGCTCTGGACCGGCGGCTTCGTCGGCAAGAACCTGCGGCGACCGGAACAGGTCCCCCAGTACTGGAAGGACGCCACGGCCTCCCTCGATGCGGCCGGCTCGGCGACGCGGGTGCTGGAGGTGCCCGGGAGCGACTTCGCCGCCTACCGGTGGGGCAACACCGTCGACGACATCACGCCGGGCCTCATGGATCGCCCGGTGGTGGCCCGGGAGCTCGTTCCGTTCGGCACACCGCCGTCTGCCGATCTGGTCAAGGCCTTCGACGGGCGTCTCCAGGAGGGCGTGCTGGATCCGGCCGCGGTGGTGCCGGTGGCCCGGCTCATGGGTGCCGGCGCCCTCCTCGTCCGCTCCGACCTGGAGTACGAGCGCTACCGCATCGCCCGGCCGAGGCAGGTCTGGCGGCTCATGCAGGCGGTGCCGACCGGGCTCGGACCGGCTCAGAGCTTCGGGACACCGGCTCCGAACCTCGCCTCCCCCTCGCTGCCGATGCTCGACGAGATCCACCTCGACACCGCCGACGTCCCCGACCCGGCCCCGGTCACGGTGCTCCCGGTCACGGATCCGCTGCCCATCGTGCGGATGCGGGCCGCGGCCGCGCCCACGATCCTCGCCGGTGACGGGGAGGGGGTCGTCGAGGCGGGCGCCACGGGGCTCCTCGACAACGACGGGGTCCTGCTCTACTCCGCCGCCCTGACCTCCCGGCCGGACGTGCTCTCGAAGGCACTCGGGTCGGGCGCCCGGCTCGTCCTCACCGACACCAACCGCAAGCGCGCCATGCGCTGGAACACCCTGCGGGACAACGACGGCTACACCGAACAAGCCGACGAGGTCCCGTTGCAGGCCGACCCGTCGGACAACCGCCTCCCGCTGTTCCCCGGTGCCGGCCCCGACGCCCAGACGACGGTCGAGCAGCAGGGAGTGGCCCGGGTCGAGGCCTCGAACTACGGCTTCCCGGTCACCTACACCACCGCCGACCGTCCCGCCCTGGCCTTCGACGGCGATCCGACCACCTCCTGGAAGGTCGGGACGCTCCGCCCGGTGGTCGGCGAGCGGATCCTGGTCCAGGCCACCGGCCCGGTCACCACCGACCACGTCGACCTGACCCAGGTGCGCCTGGGCCCACGCGTCATCACCAAGGTGGGAGTGGTGCTGGACGGCCGGCACCTCGAATCGGTACCGGTGGGTGACCAGTCCTTCGCCGCCGGCGGGCAACGGATCGAGCTCGGCGGTGCACGGACGTTCACGACCCTGGAGCTGGTGATCGAAGGCGACAACGGCATCCCGGCCGCCAACGCCAACGCCGTCGGCATCTCCGAGATCGACGTGGCCGGGCTCCGGGTCGACGAGGTCGTGAACCTGCCGACCGACCTGCTGACCGCCGCCGGCCCGGCCTCCATCGGCAACGACCTCAGCATCCTCCTGTCCCGGCTCCGGGCCGATCCGAGCGAGCCGACGTCGAGCGACGAGGAGCTGACGATGGCGCGCTCCTTCAGCCTGCCCACCCCCCGGACCTTCGCCCTCTCCGGCCAGGCCCGCCTGGCCGCCGGCCTCCCGGACGAACAGCTCGACGCGATGCTCGGCACCCACGCAAACGGCCTGGTGGCGGCCCGATCCTCCGGCCGGCTCCAAGGTGCGCTCGCCGACCGGGCCTCGGCCACCGTCGACGGTGACCCGGCCACGGCCTGGACGAACCACTTCGGCGACCAGGCAGGTTCCTGGCTCGAGTACCAGTTCGACGGCCCCCGCACCCTCGACCACCTGGACCTGTCCGTCGTGGCCGACGGTGAGCACTCGGTGCCGACCAGGGTGAAGGTCATCGCCGATGGCGGTACCGAGCGGGATCTCACCCTCCCGGCCATCGCCGATCACACCGGCGTCCGAACCGTGCACCTGCCCATGACGCCGCTCCAGGGGACGACCTTCCGGGTGGTGATCGATGCCGTCCGGCCCGTGACCACGATCGACTGGTTCAGCACCTCGCCGATCGCGATGCCCGTGTCCGTCGCCGAGGTCGGCATCGACGGCGCCGGCCCGGTGACGCAGCCTGATCAGGTTCCAGGTACGTGCCGGGACGACCTGCTCGAGGTCGACGGGAAGGCGGTGTGGTTGCAGGTCACGGGATCCACCCCCGATGCCACCGCCCTCGATCCGCTCACGGTCCAGGGCTGCGGCCCGGACGCCGGAGGGATCCAGCTCGCGGCCGGCCGGCACGAGCTGCGCAGCGCCGACGGACGGGCGGTCGGCTACGACCTCGATCGGCTCCTCCTGGGATCGACGGCCGGCGGAGGGCCCACGACCGCGCCGCCCACCACCGCCCCCGTCGGGCCACAGCCGGCCTCCGGGGCGTCGGTCCAGGTCCGCTCCCAAGGGCGTACCGCCTTCGATCTGCACATCACCGGCAAAGCGGGACCCGTGTGGCTGGTCCTGGGCCAGTCGTGGTCGCTCGGCTGGCACGCCACCGCCGGTGGGCACTCCCTCGGGAGGCCGGTGCTGGTAGACGGCTATGCCAACGGTTGGCTGGTCGACCCGGGGCCCACCGGCGCCATCGACGTGACGCTGCGGTGGCAGCCCGAGCGGATCGTGCTGGCCGGACTCGGGACCTCGGCCGTCGGCGTCCTCGTGTGCCTGGGCCTGGTGCTCGCGGCCCTACGGCGCCGGCGCCCGGTCCTCGCTCGCGACGATGTCCCCCGATGGCGGCGCCATCCGCGCCGGACGGGCCCGGCCACCCCCTGGCGGGTGGCCGTACCGGTCTCGCTGGCGGTGGGAGCCGGCCTCGGCATCCTGGTCCAACCGTGGCTCGGCCTGGCGATGGCGGCCGTGGCGCTCCTCGCCCTGCGCCTGCCGCACGGGCGGGTGGTGCCGGCCGTCGGTGCCGCCGCCGGCATCGGGTTGGCCGGCGCCTACACCGCCGCCAAGGAGCTCCGTTACGGGTACAAGGCGGACTTCGGCTGGACGGACGTGTTCCACCCGGCGCATGTGCTGGCCTGGGTGGGCCTCCTCTTCGCCGTCCTCCTGATCGTGGTCGACGGGCTGCGGCCCGACCGGCCGGATGACGACGGACGGGACGACGAAGAACCCGCCGGCGACGACCCCGATGGGGCCGCCTCCCTCACCGGCTCAGAGCCGGAAGCGGACGCCGTACGGTGAGTACCGGATGATGCAGGCCATGGCCCGGAAGCCGTCACGCCAGCCGATCTTCTTGCCCTCTTCGTAGGTCCGGCCGCTGTAGGAGATCCCGACCTCGTAGATCCGCCAGCCGCCAGCCGCCACCTTGGCGGTGACCTCCGGCTCGATCCCGAACCGCGGCTCCTCGAGCGTGATCTGGTCGAGGACCTCCTTGCGGAAGGCCTTGTAGCAGGTCTCCATGTCCGTCAGGTTGAGGTTGGTGAAGGCGTTCGAGGCCAACGTCAGGAGGCGGTTGCCCAGGCTGTGCCAGAAGTAGAGGACGCGGTGGGGACGGCCGGACATGAAGCGAGAACCGAAGACCACGTCGGCGGAGCCGTCGAGGAGCGGTCCGAGCATGCGTTCGAAGTCAGCCGGGTCGTACTCCAGGTCGGCGTCCTGCACGATCACGAACGGACCCTCGGCCAGCTGGAACCCGCGCTGCAACGCCGCTCCCTTGCCCCGGTTGTGCGGCTGGCGGACCAGCAGGACCCGGTCGTCGTCGAGGGTCCCCACCTGGTCGGCGCTGTCGTCGATCGACGCATCGTCGACGACCACCAGCTGGCGGGTGTATGGCGACGCCAGCACCCGCTTGCAGGTCTCGAGCACCGTCGCCGACTCGTTGTAGCAGGGCATGACGACGCTGAGAACCGGTTCGGGCACGGCCGGACACGTTAGCGACGGCGACGCCGACCGGACCGCCTCACGAAGGGCAGGCGCCGGGGGGATCGTCGAAGCGATGGTCGAGCGCCCAGGGGCCGGATCGCCAGGACGACGGCGGCTCGGCCAGGGACCAGCTCGGCGCGATGGCGTCGAAGATGGCGCGTCCGACCCGGGCCGAACCGGCTGGGCAGAAGTGGACGTTGTCCTCCTTGCGGATCCGCTCCATCCCGTCCGGGCCCTCGAGGTGGCTGACGAACTTCCCGCCCGGGCTGATGGCCGGATCGAGGTCGAGGAAGCTGACACGGTCCGGCTGGCGGGCGGCCTCCACCCGGAAGGCGTCCGCCACTCCCCGGGTGTACGGGACCTCGAGCCGCCCGATGGCCGCCGGCATGCCGATCAGCAGGACCCGGGCCCCGCCGCTCGTGAGGATCCCGACCGCCTGATCGAGCAGGCCCTGGTAAGAGGCGACGCCGGCGGTCTTGATGTAGTTCTCGTCCCAGCTCCCGTACAGCAGGGTCACCAGCTCGGGGTTCCGGTCGCGGATGAGCTTCGGCCACTCGGCGCGCCAGTCGTAGAAGGACGTCGTGAGCCCGAAGCCCAGGATGTTGTCGGCGCTGGCGTCGACGTCACCACTCGCCCGGAGGATCGCCAGCACGCCTGGTTCGGCGTCGTAGCTGACGCTGTCTCCCACCATGAGGACCCGCAGGGGGGACGAAGGGGTCGCGGCGCGGACGTGGCCACCGAAGCCCATGGTCGTCGGCGCCGCCGAAGAAACCGAGGCATCTGCCGCCAATGGGGCGGGCGGGCCGGGCGTGACCGTCGTGACCAGGAGGACGGCGGCCACGGCCCCGATCGCCACGGGCGCAGCCAGCAACGCCCGCCGGCCGTGCAGGGCCCCGTGCCGCATCGGTTGCTCGATCAGCCGGTAGGAGACGAACGCGGCCGCGAACGTCAGCGTGAGGCGCAGCCCCAGCAGCGGCACCGTTGCCAGGCCGGTGCGAGCCGGGGAGAGCCAGAGGAAGATCGGCCAGTGGTAGAGGTAGATGCCGTAGCTGGCCAGTCCGAGCCAGCGCAGCGGGGGCAGTCGCAGCGCGTTCCGGACCGGCCCCGGCGCCACGGCGGCGGCGACCAGCATGGTGGAGACGAGGCCGTAGGCGGCGAAGCCGCCGAGGTAGAGCCACCCGTCGGTCTGCGCCACCGTCGCCCACACCAGCAGCGTCACCAGGCCGGCCACCACCCCGGCTCCGGCCAGCCACGGGCGCCGTCGGACCGCCAGGTCCTCGCCCCGCCCTGCCACCCAGAGGGCCAGGAGTCCCCCCAGGAGGATCTCGGCGATCCGGGTGTCGGTGCCGTAGTACACGCGGGTGTGGTCGAGATGGAAGTGCCACGACAAGGCGACGGACACACCCACCGCCGTCGTGAGCACCGCCGCCAGGCACCAGCGCCGACCGCGGGTGACCGCCAGCACCAGGGCCGCCACCACCGGGTACACGAGGTAGAACTGCTCCTCCACCGCCAAGGACCAGGCGTGGAGCACCGGACTCGGCGCCGCGAACAGCGCGGTGTAGCTCTGGTTGGTCCGGATGAAGTGCCAGTTGACGACATAGGCGAGGGTGGCCAGGGCGTCGGACCGCAAGGCCGCCAGTTGGTCGGTGGCAGCCACCCGGGCGGCGTACACGGCCACCCCGACAAGCATCACCAGCAGGGCCGGCAGGAGGCGGCGGATGCGCCGGACCCAGAAGTTGGCCAGGTTGATGGCGCCCCGCTCGCCCCGTTCGCCCACCAGCAGACCCGTGATCAGGAACCCCGAGAGCGTGAAGAAGAGGGAGACGCCGAGGAACCCGCCCTTGGCCCACGAGAACTCGCTGTGGAAGAGCAGGACGGCCGCCACCGCCGCCCCCCGCAGCCCGTCGAGGCCGGGATGCTGCACCCGTCGGGTACGACCCGGGTGGCGCCCCGCGGCGGATTCCGCCGCGGACGCCGCCGGCCCGGGCTCGACCAGGACACCGCCGGGCTGCACCGCCTCCATCACCTTGCTCGACCTCGCAGGCGGAGACGGTCCAGCAGGCCCCACCACGTGACCAGGGCCAGGGCTTCGACCACGATGCGCCCGGACATCTTCGACGTGCCTTCGATGCGGTCCGAGAAGGAGATCGCCACCTCGCGGATCTCCCCGCCGGCCTGGTGCACGGCGCGGGTCATCTCGATCTGGAAGGCGTAGCCCTCGGCCCGGATGGCGTCGAGCTCGAGCTCGGCCAAGAGGTCGGCGGCGTAGGCGCGGTACCCGGCGGTGGAGTCGCGCACCTCGAAGCCGAGCATGATCCCCGCGTAGCGGTTCCCACTACGGGAGAGCAGCGCCCGCTTCTTCGGCCAGTCGGGGGTCGAGCCGCCGTGGACGTAGCGCGACCCGATCACCAGGTCGGCGCCCTGGCCGAGGGGTCGGAGCAGGTCCGGCAGCGACCCGGCGTCGTGGGAGAGATCGGCGTCCATCTCGACCAGGGCGTCGTAGCCGCGGCCGAGCCCCCAGGCGAACCCTTCGCGGTAGGCGGAGCCCAAACCACCCTTCCCGGGCCGGCGCATGACGTGCACCCCGCCCAGCCGCTCACCGGCCGCCTCGGCGAGGTCGGCCGTGCCGTCCGGGCTGCCGTCGTCGACGACCAGCACCTCGGCGTCGGGGACGGTGGCCCGGATGCGCTCGAGCGCCTCCACGATGTTGGCCGCCTCGAGGAACGTCGGCAGCACGACCAGGGGTCGCTCCACCGGAGCCCGCCTCGGCAGCGCCCCGCTACGGGGTACCGATTCAGCTTCCATAGCCCTGGGGGTTGGCCTGCTGCCAGCGCCAGTGGTCGGCACACATCTCCTCGAGGCTGCGACGGGCCTGCCAGTCCAGCAGGGACCGGGCCTTCGATGCATCCGCCCACGTCGCCGGCGCGTCGCCGGGGCGCCGCCGGCCCGTCCGGTGCGGGATGGGGCGCCCGACGGCCGCCTCGGCGGCCCGGAGGACCTCGAGCACCGAGCGGCCCTGTCCGGTGCCGAGGTTGACGGCGACGGCGCCCTCGATCTCGTCGAGTCGCTCCAGGGCGGCGACGTGGCCGGCGGCCAGGTCCTCGACGTGCACGTAGTCACGGATGCAGGTGCCGTCGGGCGTCGGGTAGTCGTCCCCGAACACCACCAGCTCCGGGCGGCGGCCCACCGCCACCTGCATGACGAACGGCATGAGGTTGTTGGGGACGTCCCGGGGATCCTCCCCGATGCGCCCGCTCGGGTGGGCGCCCACCGGGTTGAAGTACCGGAGGAGCAGGACCCGCCACGTGGCGTCGGAGGCGGCCAGGTCGCGCAGCATGTCCTCGATGTGCAGCTTGGTCCGGCCGTAGGGGTTGGTGGCGGTGAGCGTCGCCTCCTCGGTGACCGGCACCGAGTCCGGCACCCCGTACACGGTGGCCGACGACGAGAAGACGAACCGGCGCACCCCGGCCGCCTGCAATGCCTGCAGCAGGTGGACCGTGCCGGTCACGTTGTTGGCGTAGTACTCGAGCGGGTGGCGCACCGACTCCCCCACCGCCTTGCGCCCGGCGAAGTGGATGACGGCATCGACGGGGTGGGCGGCCAGCACCCGGTCGATCGCCGCCCGGTCGCCGATGTCGGCCCGCTCGACGGTGAGGTCGCCCGAGCTGAGCGTCCGCACCCGCTCGAGCGCCACCGGGCTGCTGTTCGAGAAGTCGTCGACCACGACCACGGCCCAGCCGGCCTGGAGCAGAGCCACGCACGTGTGGCTGCCGATGTAGCCGGCTCCGCCGGTGACGAGGACGGTTCCCTGGGCAGGCACGAGGGGCCTTTCTACTGCTCCGGGGCCCGGCGGGACCGCTTCAGGTCGCCCCGGCGCCGCTTGTCCTCCAGCCGTCGCGCCCGGGCGCCGGCCGAGGGCCGCGTCGGTCGCCTCGGGGTCTGGACCTTCAGCCCGTCGGCCAACCTGACCCTGAGGCGCTCGAGGGCGATCGTGCGGTTGCGGGCTTGGGACCGCTCGTCGGCGGCGACGACCCGCACCTCGTCCCCCAGCCGCTCCTGGAGGCGGCGACGCTGCACCGGCCCCAGCGACGGTGACCGGGCGACGTCGAACACGACCTCGACACGGGTGTCCGAGGTGTTGGCGTGCTGCCCACCCGGTCCGCCGCTCCGGCTGGTTCGCCAGCGCAGCTCGGCCAGCGGGATGGAGCACGATCGGGTCACGGCCAGGACGGCGCGTTCCGGGCTGGCGCTCCGGGCGTCGGGTCCGGCGACCATCAGAGCCAGGACCTCGGGTCGGTGGGCACACCGTGGACCCGCACCTCGAAGTGCAGGTGTGGACCGGTGGCGTAGCCGGACGAGCCCACCGTGCCGATCGCCTGCCCGCGGGCGACCCTCTGGCCGACGACCACCGAGGTGGCGGCCTGATGCCCGTACAGGGTGGCGATCCCGTTCCCGTGGTCGATGACCGTCGTCAGTCCGTATCCGGCCCGGACGTCCACTTCGATCACCGTTCCGGCCGCGGCGGCCAGGATGCGGCTGGGCCCGGCGAGATCCAGTCCGGAGTGGAACTCCGGGCGGTGGTAGATGGGATGGATCCGCCAGCCGAACAGGGTGGTCGTGCGGGCGCCGGGGAGTGGGTTCCCGATCACGCCCTTTCCGACCGCAGGCGTGGGCTGACAACCCTCACGCAGGCGCAGGACCCGGTTCAACTGCTCGGACTCGTTGGCCAGCGCCGCCAGCGGATCGGCGGAGGGGGAGGCCGGGGGCACCGGCGAGGAGGCCAACCACTCGCCGCCGCCCGGCCGGGCCGCGGCCCCGACCACCGCCTGGTCCTTGCAGGTCGTCCCGAGCGAGGCGATGGCCGCCGTCCCGAAGGTGGCGATGTCGGCGTCGGCGGCGGTCAGGACGTAGCCCGTCCCGCTGGCGGCGATGGCGACGACCGGGTCGACCCTGGCCCGGGCGGCACTGCCGTGGAACGGGGCATCGCCGAAGGTGAAGATCCCGCCGTCGGCGCCGGCCAACCAGTAGCCCGCTCCCGACGGGGTGGAGGCCATGCCCACGATCGGCTGGTTCAACCGCATCCCACCCGTCGAACCCCGGAACGTGGCGTCCCCGAACGAGAAGATCCCACCGTCGGACGCCACCAACCAGTAACCCGCCCCCGACGGGGTGGAGGCGACGCCCACGACCGGCGCCGACAGCACCAGCCCACGGAGGTCGCCCAGGGCGGGCGCACCGCCCGCCGGTGTGACCTCCGCCCCGCCGATGAGTGCTCCAGCCGGCGCCGTCAGCGCCACCAGCGCCACGACGATGAGCGGAGCCACGAGCGCGAGGCGGAGCGGACCGGGACGTCGCACGGGGGCAGTCTGTCTTCTGCGGCCCACCGGGTGGTTCACCGGGTCCCGAATGCACCCGGCGGTGGTTGCTCCTAACCTCCGGCCGTGTCGATCACCACCCCGCCGGCCACGCCCACCGCGACCGGCGCGCCGGTCCTGCTCGTGCACGGCATGGCGTCCTCCTTCGAGCTCAACTGGCGCGAGCCCGGCTGGGTCGACCTCCTGGCCGAGGCCGGGCGCGAGGTGATCGGCGTGGACCTCCTCGGCCATGGCACTGCCCCCAGGCCCCACGATCCCGACGACTACGTCAGGCTGGAGGACCGGGTGCTCGACGCGCTACCGGCCTCCGGGCCGGTCGAGGCGATCGGCTTCAGCCTGGGAGCGATGACCCTGCTCCGGGCCGCGATCGCAGCACCAGAGCGGTTCTCGAAGCTGGTGGTGGCGGGCATCGGCGGCGGGATCTTCGAGTCTCGCGGTCCGGCCACGGAGCTGGCCGACGCCATCGCCAAGGGAGAGCCCATCGAGGGGGGCATGGCGTCGCTGTTCGTCCAGTTCTCCAACCACCCCGACAACGACCGACTGGCCCTGGCGGCCTGCATGCGGGCCGACCGGCCCGCCATCGACCGGAGCGTGCTGGCGACGATCACCTGCCCGGTGCTGGTCGTGCTCGGCGACCAGGACGAAGCCGGGGACCCGTCCGCCCTGGTCGAGGCGTTCCCGGATGCCCGCCTGCAGATGCTGCGCAACACCGAGCACTTCGGTACGCCGCGGTCGTTCGCCTTCATCGACGCCGCCCTCGAGTTCCTCGACGCCGTCCCGGCCTGAACTGGGGCGCGGTCGCTCCTAGGAGCCCTCGGCGACCGCCGCCTCCACGGCCGCGATGAGCTGGTCCCAGGGCACATCGGCTTCACGGGTGACCGTGAGGAAGTCGGCCGTCCGGAAGACCGAGGCCACCCCGGGCAGGGCCAGGACGGCGGCGGCGAGCGGATCGGCCATCGCCTCCTGCTCCGTTCGGGCGTTGACCATTCCCTCCACCCGCACATCGAGCGTGAACTTCATGGCGTCGGGGTTCGGGGTGGTGGCAGTCGCGGTCACCGAAGGCATCCCCAGAACGTAGGGCACCGTCGGGTTCGTCGGACGGGTCGCCCCGTGACGAGCGCGGTTCAGGGGCCGTGCGAATCGAGGGCGGCGCCGTTGTAGCGAACCAGCGGGCTCCAGAGCAGGAAGCTGTCGATCCCGAGGGAGGCAGCGGCGTCGATCTGGGCCCGGACCTGGGCCGGTCCGTAGGTGACGCCGTCCAACGAGAAGGCCTGCAGCCAGGGGGTGAAGCCCACCGCGGTGCCGGCGCTCTTCGCCTGGAAGTCCTGCAGCGACCGTTGGACGATGTCGTAGGGCGACCGAGCCGGGTCCGGCACCCGGTACTCCCCCGCCACCCAGAGAGACGGGTACACCATGGGCGAGAGGTAGTCGACGTGGCGGGCGATCCGGGCCACGTCCTGGCCGACGGCCCCGGGATCGCCGGCCGCGATACCGAAGACGGACGCGCCCTGGTACACGCCGAGGGGGCGCAGCTGCCGTTGCGACTGGGCCAGGAAGGAGACCAGGCCGTCCTCCGGCGTACCGGTCAGCCCCGGGACCACCAGCTGGGCCAGATCGCCCTCCGGGCGCCGGACGTAGTCCCAAAGGATCTCGTCGACGCCGTCCTTGGCGCCCTCGACCGCGATCGCCGTGTTGTAGGCCTCGACCCCCCCGTTGGCGAAGTTGGTGAACCCGCCGTAGGCCTCGTCCTTGACCCCACCCGGATGCTGGAGCACCCAGTCCCGGTGGCCGCTCGTCCAGGCCCAATCGGCGAGGAGCGGGTCGCGGAAGGCCACCACCCGGCCGATGACCCGCACGCCGAGGTGGTGGAGCTGGTCCACCACCGCCTTCAGGTCGTACTCGGGACGGACAGATCCGATCTGGCGGGCCAGGGGAACGGTGGCGTCGAAGCCGACCAGACCGTCCTCGTCCTTCAGGTCGATCTCGACGGTGTTGATCTTCCCGGCGGTCACGAGGGCCAGGACCTGCGAGCGCAGGTCGTTCGACGCCCATCCCAGCGCGCTCACGTGCACGCCCCGGACGGTGGGTCGGGTCACGGGGGTGAAGACGTCGCGCTGCACCACGTGACCGGCCGCATCCTCGGCCCGGAGTTGGACCGAGCCGGCCGGCGCCCGGTCGTAGCGAAGGGAGAACGAGCCGTCCTTGCCGATCGGGACGGCCCGCCCGTCGGCCGTCAGCTCGGCCCCGGGCTCGACGCGGCCGTCGATGCGCACCGGGTCCGACATGGCCTTGGACGTCACCACGCTGGGTGCTTCGAGCGTGGGCGGCGTGGCGTCGACGGTGAACGCCCACCGGAAGGTGCTCGGCCCAAGCACCGGGCGGGGCACGGTGAGCACCAGCTCGTGACGCCCGTCGACGAGGCCGGCGCCGCTCGTCCAGTGGAAGCCGTCAGCCACCCGGCTGCCGGAGACGGGCTGGCCGTCGAAGCTGAGCGATGCCCCGGCGAGGCGGTCGCGCTGGGCGAGGCGGATGTCGACCCGCAGCGCCGCGGCCCGCTCGGTGGTGAGGGTGACCCCGTCGCGCACCCCGGAGATGGCGACGTGCACCCTCGTGATCCGCCACAAGCCGGCCAGGAGGAACACCCCGACCATCACCACCGCGGCGACGATGAGTCGATCGGCGAGCGTCAGCCGCGGCCCTCGACGAGCCCGTCCCGTGACCCACGGCCCACGGCGGAGGCGCCACCGGCTGCCGACCGGTCGGCCCTGCCCCTGCCGTGGGTCCAGGAGCACGGTCCTCCCGAACGGGGCCGCGCCGGCGGCGCGCCGCGAGGACCGCCGCCACGGGTCGTGCCTGCGGGACCGGCGGGTTCGGCGCTTGGTCGGGTCGCTGTCTCGGAACCGGATGGCCATGTGGCGAGAGGCCACTCCGCGTGGCCTCTCGCCAGCGTAGGCGCCCCCAGCCGGCCGCTACCCAGCCCAGTCGAACGCGACGATCTACAAGTTGGTCAGGGTGCGCAGGCGCAGCCGGAGCTGCGCATCAGCAAGGCCGGCCACGCTGCCCAGGCGCCAGCCGGAGCAGCAACTCAAAACACGTACGGCTGCGTGCACGCCCAGCTGCGCAGGCGAAGCCGGAGCTGCGCATCGGTACAGCAATCAGCTGGGTGTCCAGTTCCCGCAGCCCTGGGAGACGAAGGCGACCTCGGAGCCGGCGAGCGGCACCGACTGGGGGCCGGCCCCGCCACCCGAGGCGATCGTGTCGGCCGGCGCTCCGGTCAGGTCCTTCTTGGTGGACCAGGTGCAGCCCGCCCCACCGGGAGCGGTCCAGGTGCCCGAGCGGATGTCGATCCCGAGGAGCCAGGTGCCGTCGCCGACCGACGAGTCGATGCTGGCGGTGGCCGGGAAGAGGTCGGTGCTCCACTGCCCGCAACCCTGCGAGTCGAAGGCGGTGTCCGTGCCGGTGAGGTGCACGACGTTGCGCCCGCTCCCGCCGCCGAGGGACTGGCTGGCGTCGCCGAGGGTGACCGTGTACGCGCACCCCGGCGTGGCCGCCACCTGGCGGTAGGTGGTGGCCGGCGCAGCGGAGGCGCCGATGGCGTTGGAGCCTTCGTTCAGGTAGCTGGGGACCGGCCGCGGCGACGATGCCGGCGCCAGGTGACCGGTGAGCGCCACCCAGTAGCCGCCCCCGGGTTCCACCGCCATGGCGACGGCCGGCTCCGGGATGCCGCTGTTGCCCAGCGAGCCGTGGAAGACGGCGTCACCGAAGGAGAACACCCCGCCGTCGGAGCTGACCAGGAAGTAGCCGTGCCCACCGGCGGTGCGGGCGATGCCGACCGCGGCACGATCGAGCGGGGTCGCCCCCAGCGATCCGAAGTAGCCGGCGTCACCGAACGAGAAGACGCCGCCGTCCCGGCCGGCCAGCCAGTAGCCGTCGCCCGTCGCGGTCGGGGCGATGCCGACGATCGGCCCGTTGAGGGGGACGCCGTCAGCCGACCCGAGGGAGGCGGCGCTGCCGAAGTCGTAGACGGTGCCGGTGCCGGTGACGAGCCAGTAGCCGTTGCCTGTCGGGTCGGCGGCGATGCCGACGACGGCCTTGGGTCCGACGACGCCGACCAGGGAACCGGCGAACGTCGCGTCACCGAAGCTGAAGACGCCGCCGTCGCTCGACACCAGCCAGTAGCCCTTGCCACTCGGTGTCGCCGCCATGCCGACGATCGGGCGCTGGAGGACCATCGAGGTGAGCGATCCGTACCAGGTGGCAGCCCCGAACGGGCTCACCTCGCCGTTGCGGGTGACCGTCCAATAGCCCTTGCCGTCCGGGCGCGCCGCCATCCCGCTGATGGGCTCGTTGAGGGCCACCAAACCAGTGGATCCGTAGAAGGGAGCACCGAAGGCGTAGACCGACTGCGGGGTCGCTTCGCCGGCGGACAGCTCCAGCATGGCGATCGCCCCGAGCAGGAGCGCGACGCAACCGGCCACCAGGCGAAACCTTTTCACGCCGCCTCATCGGCCCGATGCGACCCGAGGTTGAACACAATTCGGCGCCGACCATGCGTTCACGTGGTGCAAGGTAGGCGGCTCGGCCGCCACAGGAGCTTCACCATCACGAAACGAAAGCTGCCGTGGGGTGCCACCCGTGCCCTACAATTGTCCCGCCGCAAGGGCCAACGTCGTCCCGGGCAGGCACCATCCACACCGCACCACTGCCCGAAGGACACACGATGCAGCGACCTCCCGCGACCGGCGGACTCTACGAGCCCGCATTCGAACATGACGCCTGTGGCGTCAGCTTCGTGGTGGACATGCACGGCCGGAAGAGCCACCGCATCGTCGAGCAGGGCCTCAGCTGCCTCTGCAACCTCGAGCACCGGGGCGCATCGGGCGCCGAGACCAACACGGGCGACGGCGCCGGCGTGCTGATCCAGATCCCGGACACCTTCCTCCGGGCGGTCGTCGGCTTCGACCTCCCGCCGCTCGGGGCGTATGCCGCCGGCATCGCCTTCCTGCCGGTCGACAAGGACGGACGCCGGGAGGCCAAGGAGGCGACCGAGAAGGTGGTCGCCGACGAGGGCCTCGTCACGTTGGGGTGGCGGGAGGTCCCGGTCGACGACTCGATGATCGGGTCGACGGCCCGCTCCGTGCAGCCGTCCTTCCACCAGCTCTTCGTCTCGGGGGCGAACGGGGAGCAGGGCCTGGAGCTCGAGCGACAGGCCTTCGTCCTGCGCAAGCGCATCGAGCACGAGGTCAAGGTCGCCGTCGCCGAGGGCGAGGCCGAAGCCCTCTACTTCCCGAGCCTGTCGGCCCGGACCATGGTCTACAAGGGGATGCTGACGAGCCCGCAGCTCGGCCAGTTCTTCCTCGACCTCGCCGACCCCAGGGTGGAGAGCGCGCTGGCCCTGGTCCACTCCCGCTTCTCCACCAACACCTTTCCGTCGTGGCCGCTGGCCCATCCCTACCGCTACGTGGCCCACAACGGCGAGATCAACACGCTGCAGGGCAACCGGAACTGGATGCGGGCCCGCGAGGCACTGCTGGCCACCGACGACATCCCCGGGCACCTCGAGAGGATCTTCCCCATCGTCACGCCCGGGGCGAGCGACTCGGCCAGCTTCGACGAGGTCCTCGAGCTGCTGCACCTCGGCGGGCGCTCGCTCCCCCACGCCGTCCTGATGATGATCCCGGAGGCCTGGGAGAACCACGAGTCGATGCCCGAGGCCAAGCGTGCGTTCTACCGCTACCACGCCTCCCTGATGGAGCCATGGGACGGACCGGCGTCCATCGCCTTCACCGACGGCACGGTGATCGGCGCCGTGCTCGACCGCAACGGCCTGCGCCCGTCCCGCTACTGGGTCACCGACGACGGACTGGTGATCATGGCCTCCGAGGTGGGGGTGCTCGAGGTCGACCCGGCCCACGTCGTCCGGAAGGGCCGCCTCCAGCCGGGACGCATGTTCCTGGTCGACACCGCCCAGGGACGCATCGTCGACGACGACGAGATCAAGACCGGCCTGGCTGCCGCCCATCCCTACGGCGAATGGCTCCACGAGCACCTCGTCCACCTCGACGAGCTCCCCCCGCGCGACTTCCTCACGCCCCAGCACGCCACCGTCGTCACCCACCAACGGCTGTTCGGCTACACCAACGAGGACCTCAGGCTGCTCCTGGCCCCCATGGCCCGTTCCGGGGCCGAGCCGCTCGGCTCCATGGGCACCGACACGCCCATCGCTGTCCTCTCCGAGCGCCCCCGATTGCTGTTCGACTACTTCAGTCAGCTCTTCGCCCAGGTGACCAACCCGCCCCTTGACGCAATCCGGGAGGAGCTCGTCACCTCGCTGGGGAACCGCCTCGGGCCGGAGCGCAACCTGCTCGCTCCCGAGCCGGCGTCCTGCCAACAGATCCAGCTCCCCTACCCGGTCATCGACAACCGGGACCTGGCCAAGCTGCTCTACGTCGACGATGACGACTCGACGCCCGGCTTCAAGGCCTTCGCCGTCGACGGCCTCTACCCGGTGGCCGCCGGGGGCGACGGTCTCCGTCGCGCCCTCGAGGACGTGCGCCAACGGGTGAGCGCGGCCATCGAGGACGGCGCCAACGTCGTCATCCTCAGCGATCGGCACACGTCGGCGGAGCTGGCGCCCATCCCCTCGCTGCTGCTCGTCTCGGCCGTGCACCACCACCTCATCCGGGAGAAGACCCGAACCCGGGTCGGGCTGGTGGTGGAGACCGGCGAGGCCCGCGAGGTGCACCACATGGCCCTTCTGGTGGGTTACGGGGCTGCGGCCGTCAACCCCTACCTGGCCTTCGAGACCATCGAGGACATGGTCGCCCGGGGCGATCTGGGCTCCATCTCGCCGGTGAAGGCGGTCCGCAACTACATCAAGGCCGCCAGCAAGGGCGTGCTCAAGGTGATGTCGAAGATGGGCATCTCCACCGTCGCCTCCTACACCGGCGCCCAGGTCTTCGAGTGCATCGGCCTGGCCCACGACGTGATCGAGGAGTACTTCACCGGCACCGTGAGCCGGCTGGGCGGCATCGACCTCGACGTCGTCGCCGCCGAGGTCGCCCTCCGGCACGCCAAGGCGCACCCGCCCCGTCCCGCCGAGCTGGCCCATCGCGAGCTCGAGGTGGGCGGCGAGTACCAGTGGCGCCGGGAGGGTGAGTTCCACCTCTTCAACCCCGACACCGTGTTCCGGCTCCAGCACGCCACCCGCACCCGCCGCTACGAGATCTTCAAGGAGTACACGGCCCTGGTCGACGCCCAGGCCGCCAAGCTGGCCACGCTGCGGGGGCTGTTCCAGCTCAAGCCCGACCAGCCGTCGATCCCGATCGACGAGGTCGAGCCGGTCAGCGAGATCGTCAAGCGGTTCTCGACCGGCGCCATGTCCTACGGGTCGATCTCCAAGGAGGCCCACGAGACGCTGGCCATCGCCATGAACCGTCTCGGGGCCCGGTCGAACACGGGCGAAGGGGGCGAGGACGCCGACCGCTACATCGCCGACGCCAACGGCGATCTACGCCGCAGCGCCATCAAGCAGGTGGCGTCCGGGCGCTTCGGGGTGACCAGCGAGTACCTCGTCAACGCCGACGACCTGCAGATCAAGATGGCCCAGGGAGCCAAGCCCGGTGAGGGCGGCCAGCTGCCGGGCCACAAGGTGTACCCGTGGATCGCCCGGACGAGGTACTCCACGCCCGGGGTGGGCCTCATCTCTCCCCCGCCCCACCACGACATCTACTCGATCGAGGACCTGGCCCAGCTCATCCACGACCTGAAGAACGCCAACAACCGCGCCCGGATCAACGTCAAGCTGGTCGCCGAGGTCGGCGTCGGGACGGTGGCCGCCGGCGTGGCCAAGGCCAAGGCCGACGTGGTGCTGATCTCGGGTCACGACGGGGGCACCGGCGCG
>DASXLH010000012.1:0-2973 GCA_036496335.1 Acidimicrobiales bacterium | reverse complement strand
CGGCCAGCCATCCGCCTGGGTGAGAACTTCCAGGCACCGAGAGGGCGTCGGTGGACAGCCTGCTGCCCTGCCTTGTACGGCGTGCGAGGGGGACCTACCGTTCCGCCAGCCGCTCATCGAGAGCGGCACGGACCCGGGGGGGCCTTTCACATGGTGAGCAGGAAACGGCAGTTCTCGCGCGCGCTCGTCGCGCTCTCACTGACGCTGGCGCTCGTCGCCGCGGCGTGCGGCTCGTCGAGCAAGTCGGGCGGGAGTGGCGACGCGGCTGGTACCACCGTGGCGGCGCCGACGGGCACACCGCTCAAGATCGGCTGGGTAGGCACCATCACGACGGCCAACGGCGTGACGCCCAACCAGTCGAAGGACACCATGGACTCGTGGGTGTCGTGGACCAACACCCACGGCGGCCTCAACGGGCATCCCGTGGAGATCGCGTATGCCGACGACAAGGCCGACCCGGCGGTGGGTCTGTCGGCGGTCAAGGACCTGGTCGAGAACCAGCACGTGATCGCCATCGTCGGCTCGGCCGACGCCACCCATCAGACGTGGGCGCCATACGTGCTCTCCAAGAAGATGCCGGTCATCTCCGGGCCGCTCGTCGACGCCGTCTGGTTCACGAACGCGATGTTCTATCCAGTGGGTGGCTCGGTGGTCACCAACATCTGGGGCCAGATGAAGTCGGCCGCCGAGGCCGGCAACAAGAAGGTGGCGGTGGTGCTGTGCACCGAGAGCCCGGCCTGCGCCCAGGCGCAGCCGCTGTTCACCAAGAACGCCACTGACGTCGGGATGCAGATGGTCTATAACGCCCTGGCGTCGACGACGCAGGCCAGCTACACGGCGGAGTGCCTGGCGGCCAAGAACGCCGGGGCCGAGGCGGTGGCCAACTTCACCAACGTGGTGGTCATGGTGCGGGACTGCTCCCGGCAGAACTTCAAGCCGTTCTGGATCAGCGCCGACCAGGGTCCGGGCATCTCGCTGATCAAGCAGCAGCCCGACCTGGGCAAGGCGGTCGGATCGTCGGAGCAGTGGAACTGCCTCGACACCACGATCCCGGAGACCAAGAACCTCAACGCGGCGCTGAAGGTGAAGCACCCCGAGTGGCTGCCAGGTGGCAAGAACGCCGACATCGCCACCGGGGGCTGCACGGCCTGGGCCGCGAGCCTGGCCTTCACCAAGGCCATCGCCAACGTCGCCCCGGCGCCGACGGCGACGGTCACGAGCGACGACGTCATCCGGGGCCTGTCGATGTTCAAGGGGGAGACCCTGGGTGGCATCGCCCCGCCCCTGACCTACAGCGACGGCACCAAGCCGAACCCCCAGGTCACCTGCACGTTCCTCTACAAGTGGGACAACCTGAAGCTCATCTCGGTCCCCGGACCGGCCGGCCTCTGGACCTGCAACCCCTGATCGTCGTGTGAACCCGCCTCCGGTCCCGTCGGCGTCAAGGTCGGCGGGACCGGGTACGGCCACTGCATGACGGTGCACGACCCCTTCGGACCCCAGCCGGATCCGACCGAACCGAGACCGATGCCGGGCGGCCCACCCGAACCGGTGACGCCGATACTCCCGGACCCGGTGGTGCCGGGACCCGACCCTCAGCCCGCTCCGCCGGAGCCCGAGCCGCTCTGATCTCCGGAGGCCGGGAACCGCGACGTGGCGAGCCGTTCCCGGTCAGCTGCGGAGGCGGCGCCGGAGCTCGGTGAAGACGGTGGTTCCCACCACGGCCTCGAGCTCGACCGCCAGGGATTCGACCACGGGGCGGTCGCCGACGTAGGCCCGCTCACCCTCGGTGCAGCACCACGCCATCGTGGCGCCTTCCGGGCCCCAGTCCTCACGACGCCAGCTCCGGACGGTGGCGATCTCGGTGTCGTCGCCGGTTGGCTCCCAGTCGACCCGGATGGGGAGCTGCCAGCAGACGGATGGCTTCCAGTCCGTCGGCGACTCACCACTGGCGACCGCTTCGAGGTGCAGGGCGCAGCCGGCACCTCCGGCGAAGCCGGGGCGGTTCAGGAAGATGCAGGCGCCGTCGACGATCCTCGTAGCGGTGCGCTCCGCATCCGCGAAGACGCCGCCCGTCTGGGCTTCACGATGGTGCTCGAAGCGGTCCGGGTCGACCGTGGCGGCGAGGGCGCTGATCAGCATTGCCTCGTCCACCCCGTCGAGCTCCGCTCCGACCGAGCAGCACCCCTGGCCGAGCGCCTCGGATGGCTCGTCGAGGATGCCGAGGCAGCCCCGGCCCCAGATGCAGGTCCAGTTGGAGGTGAGGAAGGAACGGTCGAACCGCCACGTGACGCCGTCGTCGACGATCTCCTCCATGGTCGAACCCACGGTTCGGAGATTAGGGAGGTCCGCTCCCGTGCCAGGCGTCAGGTGCCGTCGTGGCCGAGGTGGTTCAGCACCCCCCGTGCTGCCGCCACGCCGGTGCTGAACGCCGCCTGAAGCAAGTAGCCGCCGGTGGGGGCGTCCCAGTCGAGCATCTCGCCGGCCACGAACACGCCCGGGCGACGCCGGACCATGAACGAGTCGTCGAGCTCGTCGAGGACGAGGCCGCCGGCGCTCGAGATGGCCCGGGCGATGGGCTGCGTGCCCTCCACCGCCAACGGAGCCTTCTTCACGAGGGCGGCGAGGTGCCCGGGGTCAGCCGGCGGCGCCGACCCGGCCGATTCGCGCAGGAGCGCGATCGCGACGGGCGAGAGCCCCGTTCGGCGCAGCCGGTTGGCGACCGACTCGCCGCCGCGCCCACGAGCCAGGCGGGAGGCGATCTCCGCTTCGGCCAGGTCGGGACGGAGGTCGGCGTGCAGCAGGACGGGTTGGTCGGCGCCGGCATCGAGCTGGGCGCCCACCGCGCTCGACAGGGCGTAGACCGGTCCGCCCTCGAGCCCGTCCCGGGTGACGACCAGATCACCGGCGACCGTTCTGGTCCCGTAGGCCAGTCGCACGTTCTTGACGGGCGTTCCCTCGAACCGCTGGAGG
>DASXLH010000011.1:0-4592 GCA_036496335.1 Acidimicrobiales bacterium | reverse complement strand
GAGCAGGCGATCAGCGATGCTGCCGCGGCCGGCGCCGGCACGATCATCCGGGGTGGGGTGGCCAGAGGGCTCCCCGAGCCGTCGCCCAACCTCCCCGACCAGTACCGGGCCGCCATGGAGGCCCGCCGGGAACGGTTCGCGAGCATCGACATCAGCGATCTGGCCGGCGACGCCCCACCGATGGAGTTCATGCTCCGCTTCACGATCAGCCACCCGGACCTGCACACCACCATCGTGGGGACCTCCAACGCCGAGCACCTGGCCGCCAACGTGGCCGCCGCCAGCAAGGGCCCGCTCCCGGCCGACGTCTACGCCGCCGCCAAGGCTCGCTTCGCCTGAGCTCGACGGCCCGACGATCGTGAGCGTCCGCCGGCGGGCTCCCGCCTTCCACGTCCTGGACGCCTTCGGCGTCGACCGGGGCTCGCTCCATCCGCTGGAGGGCGGCCAGAACCACACCTGGCGAGCCGAGGACATGGTGCTCCGAGCCGGCGTCGAGCCGCGCATGGTGGCGTGGCTGGGCCACGTCGCCGAGCGCGTAGACGCCGGCGAGCTTCTCCGGCTGGCCTCCCCGGTCCGGGCCCGGGACGGTCGCTGGGTGGTGGGCGGTTGGGGTGCCACCACCTGGCAGGCCGGTGTCGCCCGACCCGACTGCGCCGACGCGCTCCTTCCCGTCGCCGCCGACCTGGAACGCGCCCTGGCCTCCGCCGACCTCGAGTGGCCCGGATTCCTCCGGGCCCGCACCGACGCGACCGCGGCCGCCGACCGCGTCGCCTGGGGCGAGGAGCCACTCCCCCGGTTCGCCCGTCGAGAGACCGCCGCGCTCCTCGAGCGCCTGGAGCCGGTGCTGCGGCGGCCCCGGAACGGGGCGCCGGCGCAGGTCGTCCACGCCAACCTGGCGATCAACGTGCTCTTCGACGAGGAGGGCGTGTTGCCGCCGGCCGTGATCGATCTGGCTCCCCTGTGGCGGCCCGCCGGCTTCGGCGCCGCCGTCGCACTCGCCGATGCCATCGCCCGGCACGGCGCCCGGTCGGACGCGGCCGTCGCGCTCGTGGCCGCCGACGACGGCCGGGCCGATCTCCTGGCCCGGGCGGTGGCGTTCCGGGTGGTCGCCAACCCCGGTGACGTCGAGCGCTACGCCCCCGTCGCCGAGATCGCGCTCAGAGAGTCCGCGGCAAGGTCACATCTGACCTGATCTCGGCACCTTCGGCGCCGAGAATGCCGCTGCGATCAAGGGATCGACAGTGCCGGCGACGCGTTCCGGAGCCCGGCGAGAACCTGGTCGACCACCGCCCGCTCGAAGGCCGGGTCGATCGGACGGTGCAGCACGACCGATCGATGGTGCAGCGGCCCCAACACCAGGCTGAGCAGCTGATCGGTGGTCCCGGCGCACGGGCCGATCTCGCCACGCTCCTGGGCCCGGGCGAGGAGCTTGGCGAGGGCGTGGTGGGCCGGCCCGATGATGTGCTCCCGGACCGCGGCCATCACCTCAGGATCGGCGGCCAGCTCCCGTTGCAGCACATCGAGGAAGGGCCCGTCGTCGGCCACCGCCGACACCCTGGCGTGCACGTAGGCACGCAGGTCGCCTTCGAGTGAGCCGGTGTCGTAGTCGGCTTCGACCACGACCATGGAGCCCACGGCGGCGGCCACCAGGGCCTGGCGGGTGGGCCACCTCCGGTAGAGCGAGGCCGACGACACGCCGGCCCGCTCGATCACGGCCGACATGGTGAAGCTCCGGTAGCCCTCCTCCCGCAGCACCGCCAGGGCGGCTTCGAGGATGGCGTGGTCGACCGCCACGCTCCGGTGGCGACCCGGCCGGGCAGCCGCGACCGACGAGGCCGTCACCGACCGACCGGCGCCTGCATCGCGTCGTCCTTCCCGTTCACCCCGGAGTCGACGGTGACGCCGACCCCTTGACGTTCCTGCTCGGAGCTCGTGGTCTCCTCCAGGGCACCCTCGGCCTCGGCGAAGGTCGACGACGCCAGGCCGTCGAGCGGGCCGGCCACCCCACCCCGCACGTCGTAGGCACGGGAGGGCAGGTAGATGAACACCATCACCGCGGCGCCGAGGACGACCGCCATCGCCGCCAGGCAGGCCACCTGGAGGCCGTCGACGAAGGCCTGGTTGGCCAGAGCGGTGACGGTGTGCGCCATGGCCGGTGGCAACCCGGCGGCAGCTTCGACCGCGCCGCCGACCGAGTCCTTGGCCTGGGACACGACCGACGAGCTCACGCCGAGCTTGCTGAGCTGGCTGGCGATGGCGGGCCGGTAAGAGGAGGCGAAGATCGACCCGATCACGGCGACGCCGAGCGCACCGCCCATCTGGCGGGTGGTGTCGTTCATGGCCGAGCCGACGCCCGCCTTGCTCGGCGGGAGCGAACCGAGGACCGACTCCGTGGCCGGAGCCATCGTGAGGCCCATCCCGAAGGCAAGGACGATCATCCCGGTGATCAGGTGGGAGTAGCCGTCGGCGACGGGTACGAACGCCACGTAGCCGATGCCGATCCCCGCGATGGTCAGGCCGGTGCCCACCACCAGCTTGGTCCCGACCCTCTCGACGAGCCGTGGGGCCATCGGGGCGGTGATCAGCATCACGACCGCCATCGGCATCATCCGGGCCCCGGCCTGCAGCGCGGTGAAGCCGAGCACGATCTGGAGGTACTGGGTGATGAGGAAGGTGGCCCCGAACATGGCGAAGAAGACCAGCGTGATGGCGGCGTTGGCGGCCGTGAAGCGACGGTTCTGGAAGAAGCGGACGTCGAGCATCGGGTGGCTGGAGTGCAGCTCCCACATGACGAAGGCGAAGATGGTCGCCAGCCCGATCACCAGCGACGTGACCACCGTCGGGTCCCCCCAGCCCTTGACCGGGGCCTCGATGATCCCCCAGAGCACGGCGACGAGGCCGATGATGGAGAGGCCGGCTCCCACCGGGTCGAGCCGTGAGGCGTCAGCGTCCTTGGAGGTCGGCAGTAGGAAGCGGCCGGCGACGAGCGCGATCACCACGACCGGCACGTTGATCAGGAACACCGAGCCCCACCAGAAGTGAGCCAGGAGGATCCCGCCGATCAGCGGGCCGATGGCGCCACCGGCCCCGGCCACCGCGGCCCAGACGCCGATCGCCCGGCCCCGCTCCTTCGGATCGTTGAACACGTTGGTCAGCAGGGACAGGGTCGCCGGCATGATCAGGGCGCCACCGATGCCCATGATCGCCCGCGTGAACACCAGCTGGGTCGAGGTGCTCACCATCGCCGACATGGCGGAGCCGACCCCGAACACCACCAGTCCGACCTGCAGCGCGCCCTTGCGCCCGAAGCGGTCACCGATGGACCCGGCGGTGAGGAGCAGCCCGGCGAACACCAGCGTGTAGCCGTCGATCACCCACTGGAGCTGGCTCGTCGACGCGTGCGTGTCTCGGATCAGCGCCGGCACCGCGACGTTGAGGATCGTGTTGTCGAGCGTGATCACGAGCAGGCTGCCGCACATGACGGCGAGGGCCCACCAGCGACGGTGATGCATCGCGGCGATGTCCATTGGGGGGTCTCCTTCTGTCGTTGCCCACCCTAACGAAACACCGGCATTCCGAAACAACTTCGTTTTGGAATTGCCATGCGGCGGTGTCGCCGCAGCTCAGGGCAGGTGCGTCAGGCCTCGTTGGCGGCGGGATCGTCCTCGATCGGCCAGGTCGGCCGCTCCCGTCGTGCCCACTCCCGGTCGACCCCGCCCTGCCTCATGGCCCGCATCAGGTCCGGGTCGCCGACGGCCTTGGCCAGGTGGCCGAGGGTGGCGGCGAGGATGCCGATGTAGGCCCAGTCGTGCACGAAGGTGGCGCCCGTGCGCCACGGGTCGGGGAACGGGTCGTGCCAGAACATGACCGACCCCGACATCAGGAGCATGAGGAACAGACCGGCGAACGCAGCCGACACGAGCTTCTGCCCGCCGTTGAACTTGCCGGCCGGAGCAGGGCGACGCCGGCGCCGGAGCCAGCGCCAATCCGTCGGGGACCACCGACCCAGCTCGACGAGATCGGCCCGAAGGTGGCGTCCGGCCGGTCCGCCGGACAGGACCCCGATCAACAGGGGCACGGGCAGCAGCAGGGCGGAGTACACGTGGACGTCCTTGAGGACCTCCCGAAGCCCGATGGCGGCGGACAGCTCGGGCACGTAGAGGATCGTCCCGGTGGCGAGCACGGCGAGCCCGAGCACTGCCGTCGTCCAGTGCACGATCCGGGTCAACCGGTCGAAGCGCACCACCTCCGACCCCGTCATCGGATGGGCGCCTCGTGGCCGCCGTTGCTGTGCCCCACCCAGCCGTCGAGGGCGTAGCCCCGACCCTCCCAGTAGCCACCGTCGTCGATCACCGCGTCGACCAGCTCGATGTGGTCGAGCCACTTGAGCGACTTGTAGCCGTACATCGGGGCGACGTAGAGCCGCACCGGGCCGCCGTGCTCACGGCTCACGGGCTTGCCCTGCAAGGTGTGGGCGACGAGCACGTCGGGGCGGCGGGCCTGGTCGAGGCTGAGGCTCTCGGTGTAGGTCCCGTCGAAGGAGTGGAACTGGACCCGGGTGGCCGAAGGCAGCACGCCGGCCTCGTCCAGCA
>DASXLH010000010.1:0-2308 GCA_036496335.1 Acidimicrobiales bacterium | reverse complement strand
CCCTGCGGCTGTGCGGTCAGGCCCTGCGGCTGTGCGGTCAGGCCCTGCGGTCGTGCGGTCAGGCCCTGCGGTCAGCGGGCGCCGGCCGTCACCACCCGGTCGCGACCGGCTTGCTTGGCCCGGCGGAGCGCGCCGTCGGCTGTCGAGACGAGCGTGGCGAAGTCGAGACCGAAGGACTCCGAGTCTGCGACTCCGAACGAGACGGTGAAGCCCGGTGCCGTCCCGTCGCTGATGTTGGCCAACGCCAGCGACTCGCGGAGGCGCTCGGCGGCTGACGCCGCCTCGACGGCGCCGCAGCCGGGCAGCACGATGACGAACTCCTCGCCACCGTGCCGGGAGGCGAGATCGCCGGGTCGCAGCGTCCGGCGCACTGCCGTGGCGAAGATGCGCAGGGCCCGGTCGCCGGCGTCGTGGCCGAAGGTGTCGTTGAGGTTCTTGAAGTTGTCGAGATCGGCCATGAGGATGGCGTAGGGCTGTCCGGTTGCGAGGATCGGGCGGGCCTGCTCCTCCAGGCTGCGCCGGTTGAGCATCCCGGTGAGCGGGTCGGTGGAGGCCTGCACCTGCGAGCTGGACAGGGCGCGGATCATGCCGATCCGGGCCCCGGCCTGGTTGGCGATCGCCTCCATGCCCCTGACGACGTCCGTCCCCGGCGGCGTTCCGACCACACCGGTGGTGTGCAGCACCCCGACGCTCGTGCCGAGCACGGTCACGGGCACGCACACGGCGGAGAGGTCGCCGTCGGGTCGGAGCCGGAGGTGGGGGCAGGCGTCGAGCTCGTCGGCCGAGGTGAACGTGGCGGTCTGACCGCGCCGGACGGCGGCGCACTGTGAGGGCGACGGGACGCTGCAACCGGGGCCGCCGCTGTCCGGATGGCTGGCGACGGCACGGAGGTGGGCACGGCTCGAGTCGGCCAGGAGCAGCTCGCTGGGTCCGCCCGGCTGCAGCACCGAGAAGGCCCGACCGATCACCGAGAGGGCGGTGGGCTCGTCGTCGGCAATCTCGAGGGCACGGTGCAGGCGCCCCTCGAAGTCTCGCCGGGCGGCGGCGGCGCGGAGGAGCTCCTCCCGCTCGAGCATGGCCGCTCCGGTGGCGTTGAGCTGACGGTTGAACGGCACGCCGACCACCACGAGCATGACCGGTAGCCCGATGAGGACGAACATGACCGGCTCGGCGACCTTGGCCACGCCGCCGGTGAGGCCGAGGGCAGCCACCAGGGTCAGCGACGCCGCCCAGGCGACGGCCAGGACGAGCATCGCCAGCGATCCGTAGAGGACCTGACGCGGAAAGCCGGTGTTGAGATCGGTCGGTTCCGCCATGGCTTCACTCTCGGCAGGAAGGGAGCCAGGGTTGAAGGGAACCTCGTGGTGCGGGGGACCGACCGGCGGCCAATGCGCCGGGGTCGAGGCCGAGCGCCTTCTAGCCTTCCGGCCGTGATCCGCCTGCACGACACCGCCACTGGCCGGGTGAGGGAGCTCTCCCTCCGCGACCCCGGCAAGGTGTCGATGTACGTGTGCGGGCCCACCGTCTATGACCTCCCGCACCTCGGACACGGGCGCTTCGTCCTGGTCTTCGACGTCCTGCGGCGCTATCTCGGCTGGACCGGGCTCGACGTCACCTACGTGTCGAACATCACCGACGTCGACGACAACATCATCCGCCGGGCGGAGCGCGAGCGACGCAGCGAGCCGGAGGTGGCGGCCGAGTTCGAGGGCGTGTGGTGGGAGGCACTCGACCGGCTCCACGTCACCCGGCCGGACGCCGATCCCCACGCCACCGCCTGGGTGCCGCAGATGGTCGACATGGTCGGGGACCTGGTCGAGCGGGGCATGGCCTACGAGACCTCTGACGGCGTCTACCTGGAGGCC
Organism: Acidimicrobiales bacterium; assembly: GCA_036496335.1. Taxonomy (GTDB): domain Bacteria; phylum Actinomycetota; class Acidimicrobiia; order Acidimicrobiales; family CADCSY01; genus JAEKLB01. The sequence goes on along the minus strand of DASXLH010000010.1, from coordinate 443 downwards.
GAGAAGGTCGAGGGCTACGGGTTGCTGGCCCGCCAGCCGCTCGGGTCGCTCCGGGCCGGGGCCCGGGTCGAGGCCAACGACGAGAAGCGCTCACCGGTCGACTTCGCCGTCTGGAAGAAGGCCAAGCCAGGGGAGCCGTCGTGGCCCTCGCCGTGGGGACCGGGTCGCCCCGGCTGGCACACCGAGTGCGTGGTGATGTCCCTGGGGCTGCTCGGCGACGGGTTCGACATCCACGGGGGCGGCCAGGACCTGGCCTTCCCCCACCACGAGAACGAGCGGGCCCAGGCCGTCGCCCTCGGTCGCCCCTTCGCCCGCCACTGGGTGCACAACGGCTGGGTGGTGGTCGAGGGCGAGAAGATGTCGAAGTCGCTCGGCAACTTCACGACCCTGGTCGACCTCCTCGAGCGGACGGACCAACGGGCCTACCGGCTCCTCGTGCTCCA
>DASXLH010000009.1:0-8581 GCA_036496335.1 Acidimicrobiales bacterium | reverse complement strand
GACCATCCGCCGTGAATCGTCTCTTGCCAGGCGGTCCGTGACGAGCCAGTCGGCTCGGCCGATGTTCCACGGGAAACATCCGACGCCCACCCTCCGCGCCGCCCGATGGATGTTCCACGGGAAACATCCGACGCCCACCCTCCGCCGCCCCGATGGATGTTCCACGAGAAACATCCGGCAAGCGCCTTTGGGTGACGGGCTTCAGGGCCGTCCGGGTGGAAGCTCACCAGAGCGGGCGCTTGAGCGGGATACCGGTCCGGCGAGGGAACCGGTCCGGGCAGGCGGACCGCTGTCGAAGGCCCGTCAACGCCGGGGGACCCACCATCGAGATCTCCCGGACGAGGCCGAGCAGGGCGAGCCCGTCGGCGGACCAACGATCGGCACCGCCGCCGGGAGGATCGCTGATCACCACCATCCCACCCACCCGCGTCCACGGAGCCGAGCACTCCGCCACGACCGCCGGCGGTCCGAACCCCCGGGCGGTCACCGCGTCGAACCGGCCCCGCCACCCGACCGGCAGCGCTTCGGCCCGAGCCGTCACCACCTCGACCCGAGCTGCCAGCCCGAGCGTGAACACCGCCTCCTCGAGGAACGACGTCCGGCGGCGCATGGCATCCACGAGGGTCCACTGTGACGAGGGCCAGACAAGGGCCAGAGGAAGGGCCGGTAGCCCGCCGCCGCTGCCGAGGTCCAGGAGGTCCGCCTCCGCTGGAAGATCGGTGGGAAGGAGGGCGGCGAAGGCCCGGGCGTGCCGGATCGGGGCCTCGAGGGGACCGGGGCCGAGGAAGCCGCGCGCCTGCGCCTCGGCCAACACGCCGAGGAGGGCCGCGTCAGCCGGCTCCGGCTCGGGCGTCGCGGTCACGAAACGAACCCTCGACTCCAGCCCGAGCCGGAGGGCCGGGTCTCAGCCTTCGGGATGGACGACGACCCGGCGCCGCGGATCCTCGCCCTCGGAGGTGGTGCGCACGCCCTCGATGGCGTTGACGGTGTCGTGCACCACCTTGCGGTCCGCCGCGCTCATCGGCTCGAGTGCGGTCGGCTTCCCGGACTCGAGCACCGACTCGGCGATGCCGGTGGCGAAGCGTGCCAGGGCCTCCCGACGGCGCTCCCGGTAACCGGCGACGTCCACTCGGATCCGAGTGGCGCCATCGTGGGGAACGGCGCTACGGGCCAGGTCCTGCAGGGCGTCGACCGTCTGCCCCTTCGGCCCGACGAGCAGGCCCAGGTCTTCCCCGTCGATGGCGGCCTCGAGCACGCCTTCATCGGCCTGCTCCACCGTCACCGTGGCGGTGACGCCGAAGGCCTCGACGAGGCCCTCGAGGAACTCGCGCAGTGCCTCCGAGGTGGCTTCCAGGTCAACGGGCTCTTGCATGGTCGCTCCTCGAGCGGGGGAATCGGACGTGGTGCGGTTGCTTCCCCGGCGATTCGAGGCGGCTGCGGACGCGGTGCGGGCGGTGGACGCGGCGGGCTCGGACGCCTCGGTGACGGAATCGTCGCCGGCGGGGCCGTCGTCAGCCCCGACCGTCACCGGCGTGCGCTCCTCACCCTTGGCTCCCCGTCGGCGCCGGTCGCGTCGATCCGCCTTCGGCGGGGGCGTGGTCGGGCGGACGCGGGCCCGGACCCGGGCCTCGGTCCGGAGTCGACCGAAGAGCCCGCTCTTGGGCTCGTCGAGGACCTCGAACTCGGCATCCTGCTCATCGACGCCGAGCTGGTCGAGGGCGACTTCCTTCGCCTCCTCCAGCGTTCGGCCAGTTGTCTCGACCCATTCCATCAGGTGCTACTTCCGCTTCCTCTTGCGTTGCGACGTGTTCGGGTTCGGCGTGCTGGAGCTGGCCGGTCGACCCGGAGGGCGACCGCCGTTCGTACCCGGGGGCTTCCCCTGGCTGCTCGGCCGGGAGGGACCGGGTTTGGTCTGCCCCGTCGGCTTGGCCGGACTCGGTCGCACCGGTTTCGGTTTCGCCTCCGCGTCGGTACCCCCTGGTGGAGGTAGGACGATGGCGGCATGGACAGCCCGGTTCTCGAGCTGGGTCACGAGGGCCTGCTGACCCACACGCACGATGTTGGACGTGACGTAGTACAGGACCAGCGCAGCCGGGAACTCCAAGGCGAACGGGACGATGATGAATGGAAGGATCTTCGTCATCATCTGCTGCTGCGGGCTGCTGGTGATCGCCCCCTGGCGGCCGCTGATCTGACGCTGCTGGTACCACTGGGTCCCGGCCACCAGCACGACGAGCACGAAGTAGGGGAGAGCCGTGAGCAACCCGTCCGTCTTGAGCTCATGGAGAGCGCTCTTCGACAGGTCCATCCCGAACGACATCATCTGCGTCGAGCCCTTGAGGGCCTGATACATCGAGGAGCTGGGGCTCAGGTACTTCGGGTCGAACTGCCCGTTGGCGTCGGTATGGGTCAACCCCCGCAGCACACGGAACAGGACGATGAAGACCGGCAGCTGCAACAGCATCGGCAGGCAGGAGGAGAACGGGTTGATGTTGTTGGCCGAGTAGAAGGCCATCATCTCCCGGTTGAGGGCTTCCCGGTCGTCCTTGTACTTGGTCTGGAGCTTCTTCATCTCCGGTTGCAGACGCTGCATCCGGATCATGGAGCGGGTGCTCTTGATCGACAACGGGGTGAGCACGATCATGATCGCGATCGTGAACAGGATGATCGACATCCCGTAGGACGGCCAGATCTCGTAGAAGAACGCGAGGGCGCTGGCGAGTGCGTTGAACATCTAGGTGAGCCTCCGCTCAGGGACGGGGTCGTAGCCGAAGCGGCCCCCGGGATGGCAGCGCCCGATGCGACGAACGGCCAGGAACCCACCTCGGAGCGCGCCGTGTTCCTGGACCGCCTCCAGAGCGTAGGCCGAACAGGTGGGTTGGAAGCGGCAGGGGGACAGTCGCGCCGCGGTGAGCGCACGATACGCGCGGACGGCCACGGTGAGTGACCGAGCCGGCAAGCTCAGGCGGGTCGGCGAGGCGCTCACCGGGCACCAGCCCGCTGCAGTGCCATGTCGACGTGGGCGTGGAGCTCGACGAAGCCGAGCTCGGCGGCCGAGGGTCCCGCGCCGAGAAGAAACGTGCCGGCCACCACCTCGTGCGCCAGCGCGCCGAAGCTCGACCGGAGGCGCCGACGGAGGCGGTTGCGGTCGACCGCGCCGCCGACGTTGCGGCCCACTGCCAGTGCCAGCTGGTGCCGATGGGTCTGCCCGGTGGCGGTCGACGGGATCCAGGTCGCGGTGATGCCGTCCGAGCGTCCCCGCCGGCCGGTGCTGCGCAGTGCCACGAAGCTGTCTCGGTCGCGAACTCGCCCGACCCGGGCCGCTGCCACGAGCCCTACGCCGACAGGCGCTGACGACCCTTTCGGCGACGGGCGGCCAGGATGGACCGCCCGGCCCGGGTCGACATGCGGTGACGGAACCCGTGGTTCTTCGCCCGCTTGCGGGTGTTCGGCTGATACGTGCGCTTCACGAGCGTCCTTCCTGCCACGAGGCAGCGGCTGCCACGCGGAACCGGCCCCGGCCGAAGGCGAGTACAACGCGGGACGGGGGAGTGGCCAGAAGCCGACAACCAGGGTAGGCGGGCTCACGGGGAAACGCCAACGCCCTGCCCGCACCGGCCCCTGCCCCCTTCCTCAGCCGCCTCCACCCTTGTGCCCGCCGGAGGGGGCGGTGCTACGGTGACGCCTCCTCCCAGGGAGGTCACGGCACGTGCTCAGACCGACGGGCAGGTGGAGAACCGGCCGGTGGCCGGGGTCGTACAGGAGATGTCCACAGTTGTGGATGCCCCTGTGGGTGAACCGGACGGCCGGGAGGCATCGACCAGGTGGGTGAGGCGGAAAGCCTGTGGAACGCCTGCACCGACGCCCTGCGTGCCGACGTCCCCGACTCGATCTGGAGCAGCTGCTTCCAACCCTCGCTCGGGGTCGAGCTCGAGGACGACCGGCTGGTGGTGGCGGTACCCAGCGTGCTGGTCAAGGAGCGCCTCGAGTCCCGTTGGCGTGATCAGGTCCACGGCACCCTGGCCGCCCTGGGCCACCCCCGGGTAGCGGTGACCTTCGAGGTGCACACCGACGCCCGCAGCGACTTCGACCAGGCTCCCACCGAGCTGTTCCCGGAGAGCCCTCCGCTCTTCGCCGACAACGGTCGCTCGGAGCCGCTGCGACCGCCGCGGAACATGCCCCCGCCGTCGCCCGATCTCGACGCCCCACGCCTGAACTCCCGCTACACCTTCGAGGCGTTCGTCACCGGGGCGTCCAACCGCTTCGCCCATGCCGCCGCCCAGGCGGTGGCCGAGACCCCGGCTCGTTCGTACAACCCGCTGTTCATCTACGGCGTGGCCGGCCTCGGCAAGACCCACCTGCTCCACGCCATCGCCCACTACGTCCACGAGAACTATCCGGCCTACAAGGTCCGGTACGTATCGACCGAGGCCTTCCTCAACGACTACGTCGAGGGCATCCGGACCAACAGCATGGCGGCGTTCAAGCGGAAGTACCGCGAGAACGACGTGCTCCTGGTCGACGACATACAGTTCATGGAAGGCAAGGAGGGACTCCAGGAAGAGTTCTTCCACACCTTCAACCAGCTCCACGGCGCCAACCGCCAGATCGTGCTGTCGTCCGACCGCCCCCCGCGGGCCATCGCCACCCTCGAGGACCGGCTCCGGAGCCGTTTCGAGTGGGGCCTCATCACCGACATCCAGCCGCCCGACCTCGAGACGCGACTCGCGATCTTGCGCAAGAAGGCGGAACGTGAACCGATCGCCATCCCGGACGAGGTCCTCGAGTTCATCGCCAGCCACATCACCAACAACATCCGGGAGCTCGAGGGTGCGCTGTTGCGGGTCTCGGCCTTCGCCAGCCTCAACCGGGCACCGATGACCGCCCAGCTGGCCGCCGACGTCCTCGGGGACATCCTCTCCGACTCCCAGCCCCGGGTGATCACCGCCAAGGTGATCCTCGACGCCACCTCCAAGATGTTCGGCTTCACCGTGGAGGAGCTCCAGGGCAAGAGCCGCCGCCGTCCCCTGGTCACCGCCCGCCAGGTCGGCATGTACGTCTGCCGCGAGCTCACGGACCTCAGCTACCCGGCCATCGCCCGCGAGTACGGAGGCCGGGACCACACCACCGTCATCCATGCCGTGGAGAAGATCGGGGCGCTGATGAAGGAACGGCGCCAGATCTACGACCAGGTGACCGAGCTGATCCAGGCGATCCGCTCGGCGTCCTGACCAGGGGATCTGTCCGGTGCAGGGGATGACCCTGTGAGAACACCTGTGGACGTCCTGTGGAACGGGCTCCATCGTCCACACCCGACCGCTCGAGCATGCGCCGATCCGTCCCACCCGTGTGCGAGCCTGGGGACGACGGTCGGATACCGGAACCGGGGCTGGCCTGGGCCGATTCGGGGTTATCCACGATCCACAGCCCTTACTGTTGTTACAAGAAATATCTCTATTGATGACAACGACAAAGACAGGAGCCACGGTGAAGTTCCGCTGCGAGCGTGACGTGCTCGTCGAAGCCCTGGCAACGGCCACCCGGGCCGTCACCAGCCGGGGCGGCGCGCTTCCCGTCCTGTCGGGTGTCAAGGTCGAGCTCAGCGGCGACCAACTGGTCCTGGCCGGCAGCGACCTCGACCTCACCATCCAGGTCTCGCTCACGGTCTCCGGGCAGCAGGACGGGGTCACCGTGCTCCCGGCCCGCCTCTTCGCCGACATCGTCCGCTCGCTCCAACCCGGGGCCGTGGCTGTCGAGGTCGAAGGGTTCGAGGCCCGGATCTCGTCGAACCGGTCCGAGTTCTCGGTGCGAGTGCTCCCGGCCGAGGACTTCCCTCGTCTGGTCGAGTCGCCGGCCGACGAGGTGGTCCTCGACGCCGCCGATCTGGCCGAGGCGCTGCGCCAGGTGGTGCGGGCCGCCAGCCACGACGACGCCCGTCCCATCCTCACCGGCGTGCTGATGGCGGCCGAGGGCACCGGGTTGCGCCTGGTTGCGACCGATTCGTACCGATTGGCGGTGCGGGACCTCCCCGGGGCCACCGTGCTGCGTGAGGGCCAGGCCGTACTGGTGCCCTCGAAGGCCCTCGGCGAGCTGGCCCGGGTCCTCGGCGGGGCGGAGCACGTCACGCTCCGGTTGGCCGAGCGTGACGCCACGTTCGTGGTGGGCGGCACCCGGCTCACCACGCGATTGATCGAGGGAGAGTTCCCGAACTACCGCCAGCTCATCCCGAGCACCCATCCGAACCGGTTGACCATCGGCCGGGAACCCCTGCTGGACGCCCTCCGCCGGGTCAAGCTGCTGGCCCGCGAGGCCACCCCGGTCCGCATCACGTTGCGGTCGGAGGGGATCGAGCTCAGCGCCACCACCCAGGACGTGGGCCAGGCCCACGAGGACCTGGACGCCAAGTACGAGGGCACCGAGATGGTCATCGCCTTCAACCCGGAGTACCTGGCTGACGGCGTCGAGGCGGTGGAGGGCGACGAGCTCACCCTGGAGACGATCGATGCGCTGAAGCCCGCCGTCGTCCGGTCGGTGGAGAACCAGGACTACCTGTACCTGCTCATGCCGGTGCGGGTCTCCTAGCTCCCGCCCCCGGCCGACGAGCGTCCCGGTGCGCCTCGCGCACCTCTGGCTGACCGACTTCCGGAACTACGAGCAGGCGGCCCTGTCGCCGGCGCCCGGGCTGACGGCCGTCGTCGGCGACAACGGGCAGGGCAAGACCAACCTGCTCGAGGCGGTCGGCTACCTGGCCACCCTTGACTCGTTCCGGGGAACGCCGGCCGATGCCCTCGTCCGGGTCGGTCACGACCAGGCCGTCGTGCGAGCCGAGGTGGAGGTCGACGGGAGGACCTCGCTGGTCGAGGCGGTGCTGGCCAGGAGCGGCCGTGACCGGGTGTTGGTCAACCGCCAGCCGCTCCGCCGGACCCGGGATCTGCTCGGGACGGTGCGCATCACGGTCTTCTCGCCGGACGACCTCGTCCTCGTGAAGGGGGGTCCGGCGGAGCGGCGCCGGCTGCTCGACGACACCATCGTGGCCTGCGTGCCCCGCCACGACGTCACCCGCTCCGACCTGGACCGTGTCCTGCGCCAACGGGGGGCCCTGCTCAAACAGGCGGGGGGCCGTCTCGATCCGGAGGTGGCGGCGACCCTCGACGTCTGGGACGCCAAGCTGGCCGAGGTCGGTGAGATCCTGGGGAAGGCCCGGGATCGCCTCGTCGAGCGACTCGGCCCGGTGGTTGCGATGGCCTACGGCCAGGTGGCCGGTGCCCCGGCCGAGGTCGAGCTCCGCTACGAGGCTCCCTGGCGCAACGCCGGTCTGGCGCTGGCGCTGGCCGAGGCCCGAGCCGCCGACGTCCGCCGTGGGGTCAGCACGGTCGGGCCGCACCGGGACGAGCTCGGCCTCACCCTCAACGGCCTTCCGGCCAGGACCCACGCCTCCCAGGGCGAGCAGCGCTCCCTGGCCCTGGCCCTTCGTCTGGCCACCCACTCGGTGGTGACCGAGCTGGTCGGAGCGGCGCCGATCCTGCTGCTTGACGACGTGTTCTCGGAGCTCGATCCGGGTCGGAGCGTCGCCCTCCTCGGGGCGCTCCCGCCCGGCCAGGCCCTCCTCACCACCGCCGGCCCCCTCCCCGCCGGTGTCACGCCCGAGCTCGTCCTCCGCGTCGCCAACGGTGCGATCATGGACGGATGACCGGTTCTGCCTCCTGCTCCGGCCGCTCGTGTCTGGTGACGCTGCGGAGCGCAGCGGAGCGAGCGGACGGAATGCGCACCGGCTGCGTGCCAAACGCCCAACCGCGGAGCCCGCGGAGCGGCGCATCAACATGACGCCGAGGCGGGTGGGGGAGTCGCTCGACCGGGTGACGGGGGCGTTGGGGGTGCCGAGCTCCGGCACCCTGCAGGTGGTGTTCTCGCAGTGGGACTCGCTGGTGGGGGAGGTCCTCGCCGCCCACGCGCGGCCCGCCTCGCTGCGCGAGGGGGCGCTGGTGGTCAGCGTCGACGACCCGGCGTGGGCCACACAGCTCCGGTGGTTCCAGGCAGACCTGTTGGCTCGCCTGGAGGCGGCGGTGGGGCCCGGCGAGGTGATCGAGATCGACGTCCGCGTGGCGCGCTCCTGACACCCCTCGCTGGTAGACTGCGACCATCGCGAATCCGCCGGCTGACCTGCACTTTTGCGGTTTGTCAGCGCGATCGCCTCGCTTGAGTTTCCCTCCTGAAGGACGCGCCCGTGGCACAGACAGCGACCGAGTCGTACGAGGCCAAGGACCTGCAGGTCCTGGAAGGTCTCGAGGCGGTGCGCAAGCGGCCAGGGATGTACATCGGCTCGACGGGTCTGAACGGCCTGCACCACCTGGTGTGGGAGATCGTCGACAACTCGGTCGACGAGGCGATCAACGGCCATGCCAAGCGCATCGAGGTCGTGCTCGACACCGATCTGCACGGCGCCGCCGTCATCGACGACGGCCGCGGCATCCCCGTCGACATGCACCCCAAGTTCAAGCGCTCGGCGCTCGAGCTGATCATGTGCACGCTGCACGCCGGCGGTAAGTTCGGCGGCGACAACTACAAGGTCTCGGGCGGCTTG
>DASXLH010000008.1:0-3703 GCA_036496335.1 Acidimicrobiales bacterium | reverse complement strand
CCCCGCGATCCGACCACCACCAGGGCCGCCCCGTCGGCCCGCTCCAGCAGGGCCCGGGCAGCACCGCCGGTGACGAGGTGGGCCGTGACGCGGACCTCGGCCAGGGTCGGCTCGGCCAACGCCTCGCTCAGCAGCTGCCGTTCGCCCGATTCGTAGAGGTCGAGGTCGACGACGCCGTCGTCATAGGGAGCCGCCACGCTGACGGGCAGGCTCCAGGCCTGGACCACGTCGAGGTCGGCATCGCGGGCGGCGGCTTCGGCCGCGGCCCAACGCAGGGCGGCATGACTCGTCGCCGAGGCATCGACGCCCACCACCACCCGGCCTCCCTTCACCGGGGCAGCGGCGTGCACCACCGCGATCGGGCACGGCGACGACTCGAGCAGCCGCTCGCTCACCGAGCCCACCCGCAGAGAGGCGAAGCCCCCGTGGCCCCGGGCCCCGACGATCAGGAGATCTGCGCCCTCTGCCGCCGACTGGAGGCCCGGAACGGGGAGGTCGTTGACCACCCGCGCCGCGATCGGAGCCATCCGGCCGGGGGGACGGTCGCCGAGGGTGGCCTTGACGGTGGCCTCGAGCTCCGAACGGGCGTCGTCCTCGGTGTAGGTGGCGCTGAAGGCCAGCTCCTCGGGCTGGTCGAGCCAGGACCAGGCGGTCACGGCCGTCAACGTGGCGTCGTGCACCTCGGCCATGTCGATCGCCCACCGCAGCGCCTCGACCGAGCCGTCGGAGCCGTCCACGGCCACCACGAAGGAGGCCATGTCAGGCCTGCATCCCCGACGCCTTGAAGATGTCGAGGCAGCGCTGGCAGATCGGATGCCGCTCAGGGTCGCGCGACGGCACCCAGACGTAACCGCACAAAGCCGTGACCGGCGTCCCGTTGACGCGGGCCTCGAGCACGACCGCCTCCGCCGACTCACCCGGCCCGACCACCACGATGTGGGTGAAGATCGGCTCGTCCTGCTCCAGCTCGGGATCGGACACCCGAGGGGTGGTCATCGTGTCGGTCACGCCGACATGATCCCGCGCCGGCGGGTCTCGGGCGAGCCATCGCCGAGGATGGCTCCTCAGAGCGGCAGCTCGACGGCCTCACCTCGGGCCTTCAGGCGGGCCGTGTCCTCGAATCGGATCGCCCCCGACTCTACGATGGCATCGACGGCGTCGTTCCAACGCTGGAGGTACGCGGCACGGCTGGGGTAGAGCGCCCGGACCACGTCGTCGTCGAACGGCTTGGACGCCCCGAACAGCGGCGGGCGGCCCGACCCCATGGCCATCCCCCGGTATTCGCGGGTGGGGACGGCGAGCTCCGGGAGCCGGATCCCGCCGATGGCGTTGCCGAGCTCGTCCCGGCGGACCCGGGGCGCCGGGCCAGGATCCACCTCGACCCTCGGCTGGTGGGGGGGCACCCTGCCGTCAAGGAGCCACCCCTGCATCCAGCGGAGGGCGGACTGGTACACGGTTCCGTAGCCCAGCGGATTGGGCTCCCAGCCCCGACTGTTGGCCCGACCGGGCGACTGCGGCGCATGGGGAGTCCCGGCCACCTCCCAGATCCGGAGGGCCGGTCCGTCGACGGCTCCGACCGATGCCAGATGGGGCACCTCGAACTCGCTGTTGACCACGAGCACCGGCGTCGTGAGGTCGTCGCGAACCCGGGTCCGCACGCCCATGGAGACGGGCCCCTCCTCCGGTCGCGGCGCCCGCCCCTCCCACACCGAGAGCAGAACCCCGTCGACCACCCGGACCAGGGGATGGACGGCGTTGAAGTAGCAGACCAGCCGCATCGCCGACTGCGAGGCGCCGGTGGCCACGATCCGCTCGACCACCAGCCCACCCATCGGGTCGACCGGGCCGTTGCGGCCGGGACCGACGGCCCAGGCCGCCTGGGTGAACATCTCGTAGGCGCCCGGGTCGCCCGGATGGGCCAGCTGCCCGTAGCGCTCCGGATCGGCGTCGACCAACGGGCGACCTCCGGGTCCGCCACCGCCACGGTCCATACCGAACGGGAAGCCGAACAGACCGACCTCCTGGGCGCTCACACCGACCCAGGCGTAGCCGCTGAAGAGCTCGTCACCCGCCGGGGAGCCGCTCTCGAAGCCGGCCGACACGTTCTGCCAGTTGAGGACGATGGTGCCGTTGAAGCGGTCGGGATCGGCTGGGCGCACCACGAGGATCCGGGTCCGATAGGGAGCCTCGCCGGCCACGGACACCTGCCAGCGGCCGTCGACGCCGAGGGTGGTGCCCTCGTCGGTCTCGTAGGCCACCGTCTCGCCCTCGAGCTGGTACTCCTCGACGACGTAGCCACGCTCGGCGACCAGGGCGGGGGACGGTGACCCGAAGGGAGGGAGGGCACCCGGGACCGGGCCGATGACCGTGGCCGATCGGGACCTGTCGTCGGGCTCGACCGGGCTCACCCGCCCATCATGGTCGGTGTCCGCACCGCGGTGTTTGCCGTGCTCGTTCGGGGGTAAGTGGCGCGCATGGCAAACAGCGACGAACTCAAGGGACGGGCCAAGGAAGCTGCCGGTGACCTCACCGACGACGACTCCCTCAAGCACGAAGGCAAAGTCGACAAGATGGCCGGAAAGGCCAAGGAGGCGGTCAACGACGCCGCCGACAAGGTGAAGGAGACCATCCGGCGCGATTGAGGACCGCACCCGAAGGCCGAGAGGCCGGGGCGGTCGTCGTCTCGTCCCGCCGTGACGAGGGTCTCCTGGAGGGCCCGGGCAGCTGGTGCCCGGGCCCTCCGCTCGTCCCGGCACAGCCCCTCCGGGTCCACGTGCGAGGTGTGCCCTCCGCGGGTAGACGTGGCGCATGGGACGCCGGGGCTACCTGATCGCTGCCGCCGTGGCCGTCGTGGTGATCGGGCTGGTCGTCTGGTGGGCCATCGCCCGTGATGACTCTGGCGGAAGTTCGAACGCCACCACCACGACGACCACCTCCGTCGGGACCACGACCACCGCCCCGAGCGGGTCGACCACCTCCACGGCACCGCGCCTGGGCGCCTGCGCTACTTCGGCGTTGACCATCTCCATTGGGGCGCCGGAGGGGACGGCCGGTCACTTCGAGTACCAGATCGCGTTCCGCAACACCTCGGGCGCCACCTGCGGGCTGACCGGGTTCCCGGGTGTGTCCTTCGTCGACGGCTCCGGGAACCAGGTCGGGGTGCCGGCCGCCCGTTCGCCTCTCTCGTTCTCGACGGTGACCCTCGTTGCCGGCAGCACCGCCGACGCCCACCTCCAGGTGACGGATCCGAGCGTCCTCGACTGCGCCCCGGCCGCTCCGGCGGCGGTGCGCGTGTACCCGCCGGACCAGACGGCGTTCGCCGACGTGCCGGTGACGGGGTTGAGCATCTGCCCGTCGAACCCCGGGACGATCGATCCCGTGAAGGCCGCCAGCTGACCTCGTGGCGGTCAAGCCGGGTGCACATCCACGGGTCGCACGAGTCGAAGGTCGAGAAGGCCGGGCTGGCGCTGAAGCTGGTCCGACAGATCCGGCCAGCGGTCCTGCATCGACGCCGCCGGACGAGGTTCGACCAGGCGCTCGATGAGAAAGCCCGCCCGGAAGACCTCGTCGCAGAGCGCGGTGAGCGGCTGGCGCCAATAGCGAACGTCCCATTGACGGTCGCCGAGTCGCCAGACATCGGTCTCCACCACGACGTCGAAGTAGGAGCCACCCTTGCGCAGCCAGTCCGAGGTCGGGTGCTGCG
>DASXLH010000007.1:0-15424 GCA_036496335.1 Acidimicrobiales bacterium | reverse complement strand
CGGCTATTCGGGACCGCCCGAGCCCGGTGACCTCCAGTCGAACGACATCTGGGACATGACGTGGCGCCTGCACGTGATGTCTCACGTGTTCGCCGCCCGGGAGGTGCTCCCGGCGATGGTGCAACGGGGCGAGGGCTACCTGCTCCAGACGGCCTCCGTCATCTCGCTCTCGACCCAGGCCGACAAGGTCACGTACTCCGTCACCAAGCACGGAGCCCTGGCCCTGGCCGAGTGGCTCGCCATCCACTACCGGCCCAAGGGCGTCCGGGTGTCCTGCTTCTGCCCGAGCGCCATGAACACTCGGATGTTGCGGGCCAACGGCTTCGGTGACGACCATCCGATCATGCAGATCGCCCTCAGCCCCGAGGCGGTCGCCGAGATCGTGGTCGAGGGCATCGACCGCGAGCGCTTCCTGATCACCACCGACGAGGGTGCCGAAGACGTGCTCCATGAGAAGGCCAACGACTGGGATGGCTGGATCGAGCGCACCGGCGCCCGGTTCGTCTGACCCGGTCCCACCCGCGCTGACCACCAGCACCCACCACGAGGAGAGCCATGCCGGCCAAGCCGCTCGACGAAGCTGAGTTCACCGACCGCCTGCGGGCGTCGTTCCCGGGCCGCGAGGTCGCGCCGATCGCGGCGCTGACCGGCGGAGCCTCGAGCCTCACCTTCTCCACCACCCTCGACGGGACCGAAGGGATCGTGGTGAAGGTGAGCCCTCCCGGGCTCGATCCCGTGCGCAACCGCGACATGCTGCGCCAGGCGAGAGCCCAGAAGGCGCTGGCCGGCACCGCCGTGCCGGTGCCGGCGGTCTTGGCCGAGGACGGCGGCGATCCCCCTGACATCCCGCCCTACTTCGCCATGGCGATGGTCCCGGGGGAGTGCATCGAGCTCAACTTCCTGCCGCCCGACAGCCCGCGGTCACCGGAGGTCGTGCGCGGCCGCCAGCTCGACACTGCCCGGCTCATGGGCGAGCTCCACAAGATCGATCCGGTTGCCATCGGCCTGGGCGACGAACCGGAGACGAGCCTGGCGGAGGAGGTGCAGCGCTGGAAGAACTCGCTCGACGTGTGCGACGAGGACCTGAAGGCCGGCACCGACGACGTCTACGAGCGGCTGCTGGCGACCGTTCCCCCGGCGGAGGCGTCGTCGCTCCTGCACGGTGACTTCCGCACCGGCAACGTCCTCGCCGAGGACGACCACGTCACCGCCGTCATCGACTGGGAGATCTGGTCCCGGGCCGACGCCCGCATCGATCTGGCGTGGTTCCTGGTGTTCGTCGAGGACGAGCGGCGGCCGTCGCCCCCCGGGACGCCCAGCGTCGAGGAGCTGCTCGACACCTATGTGGCCGCCCGGGGCGCGCCCGTGACCGACCTCGACTGGTTCCGGGCCCTCGTCCGTTACAAGCAGACGGCCACCGGCGCCTTCATCACCCGCAACGCCCGCCGCCGGGGGGCGCCCGTCGAGCTCGTCGACAACTCGCAGAGCTGGCTGCTCTCGTCGGCCCGCCAGCTGCTCGGGTAGCTGCCGTGCTCGCCGCCATGTGCCGGGCCTACGGGCCACCGGAGTCGCTCACGGTCGAGGTCGTGCCCGACCCGGTGGCGGGGCCCGGCCAGGCCGTGGTGCGCATCGAGGCCGCGGCCGTGAACTACCCCGACCTCCTCCTGGCGGCGGACAAGTACCAGATCTCCGTCCCGCCTCCCTTCGCGCCGGGGAGCGAGTTCGCCGGCGTGGTGGAGACGGTGGGGGAGGGTGTGACCGCGGTGGCCCCGGGCGACCGCGTCCGGGGCGGGGCCATGGTGGGGGCGTTCGCCCAGCGCATCGCGGTGCAGGCCACAGGGCTCGACAAGCTGCCCGACGGCGTCGAGCTGGCCGCCGCAGCCGCCTTCCACGTGGCCCACGCCACCGCCTACCACGCCCTCAGGAGCGTGGGCGAGGTCGAGCCCGGACAGTGGGTGGTGGTGCTGGGTGCGGCCGGCGGGGTCGGGCTGGCGGCCGTCGAGCTGGCCAAGGTGCTCGGCGCCAAGGTGCTGGCGGCCGCCTCGTCGCCGACCAAGCTGGCGGTGTGCGCCCAGCGGGGCGCCGACGCCCTGGTCGACTACACGGCCGAGGACCTGAAGGACCGGATCAAGGTGCTGACCGACGGCGGCGCCGACGCGGTGATCGATCCGGTCGGGGGGCCATGGGCCGAGCAGGCGCTGCGGGCCACCCGCTGGGGAGGTCGGTTCGTGACCGTCGGCTTCGCCTCGGGCGAGATCCCGCGGATCCCCCTCAACCTGGTGCTGCTCAAAGGAGTGGTCATCAAGGGCTTCGAGATCCGCACCTTCGCCCAGTACGCCCCCGAGAAGGCCGCCCGCGACACCGACGAGCTCCACCGGCTCTTCGCCGAGGGCCGGGTGACGCCGCACATCTCGGCCAGCTACCCCCTCGAGGAGACCGGCGCGGCGCTGCGCTCGCTGGCCGACCGGACCGCCACCGGCAAGGTCGTGATCCTCCCCTGGGAGTGACGTCCCGCCCCCGAAGCCGGACCGCTGACCCCGGCGGAGCGGGGCTCCTCCCGATCGGTAACCATGCCTCGTGCTCACGAGACTGGATCGCATCGTGCCGGCGGCGCCCGGACGGCCCGAGGTGGCAGGCGCCGACCACCCGATGCGGGTGGTGACCGTCGAGGTCGCCGCTGGCGGCGGATGGGGGCCCGAGCGGGCCCGGGACGTGTCGGCCCTCTTCGACCGGATGGCGTCGGGATGGTCGGCCCGTGTCGCCGGCGAGGCAGATGCACCGCTGGGCGACGCCCTCGCCCGGGGCGGCGTGGCATCGGGAGGTCGCTGCATCGAGGTCGGCTCGGGCTCGGGGGTCGTGACATCCCTGCTGGCCCGACCCTTCGACGAGGTGCTGTGCATCGACCTCTCGGCCGAGATGCTCCACCACGCGCCGCCCAGCCCCGGCTGGCGCGTGCAGGCCGACGGAGCCCACCTCCCGCTGCCGTCGGGATCCGTCGATGTGGTGGCGCTGGTCAACGCCTTCCTCTTCCCGCTCGAGGTGGCCAGGGTGCTCCGCCCGGCGGGCGCCGTTCTCTGGGTGAGCACGCTCGGCGACCGGACACCGATCTACCTGCCGCCCGACGTGGTGCTGGACCGCCTACCGGGGGAGTGGGACGGCCTGTCCTCGCTGGCCGGCTGGGGTGAGTGGCTCGTGGCCCGCCGTCGCTGACTACCCCGGGGTCGGTGGCCCGGGTTTGTACGCTCGGCCGATGCCGGAGGTCCTTTCCGTCAACGTGGGACGGGAGCGGCGCGTCGCCGCCAAGTCGGGTGTCAGCGGCATCGACAAGAGGCCCGTCGACGGGCCAGTCGAGGTGCGCAAACCGGTCGGGAAGGGCAGCGGGCTGGCGGGGGACACCATCTCCGACACCGACAACCACGGCGGCGCCGACCAGGCCGTGTATGCCTACGCCCGCGAGGACCTCGACTGGTGGCAGGACGACCTCGGTCGCCCGTTGCCGTCGGGCGTGTTCGGCGAGAACCTGACCACGAGCGGCATCGACGTGACCGGCGCTCGCATCGGCGAGCGGTGGCGGATCGGCAACGACCTGGTCCTGCAGGTGACCGCCCCCCGCCTCCCGTGCCGGACCTTCGCCGTCTGGCTGGAGGAACAGGGCTGGATCCAGCGGTTCCACGCCGGCGGCCGGCCCGGCGCCTACTTCCGCGTGCTGCGACCGGGACGCGTCACGGCCGGCGACGGGATCGTCGTCGAGCACGTGCCCGACAACGACGTCACCATCGGCCTGGCGTTCCGCGCCCTCACCTCGCAGCCCGAGCTCCTGCCCGGGTTGCTGGTCAGCCCCGATCTCACCCAGGAGGTCGAGGCACGGGCTCTGCGTCGTCTCGAGCGTTGACCAGGTCCGGCGTCAGCATCGGGGACGAGGAGTCAGGCCATGTCCGGCATGTCGATGAAGCCCTTCCGCTTCTGGAACCGCCACCGGCCGTCCTCCCGCACGAGCTCGTCGACGTGGTGGCCGACCGACGAGATGTGCGGGTTGCCGTCGGCGTCGCGCACGATGACCGACCACATGACCTCACCGGTGGCGCGGTCGCCGTCGAGCTCGATGCGGGGGCTGCTGACGATGTGCAGACCGCCCAGTCGGCCCGCTTCCCGGGCGGTGGCGCCGCCCCCGAAGTGCTGCTGCACCGCCTGCTCGATGGCGTCACGACCGTCGGCCCGGGCCGGTCCGAGGCGCATCTGGCCGTCCTTGGCATAGAGCGCGGCGTACTCGGCGAAGTGGCCTCGGTCGAGGTGGTAGCAGTACGACTCGAACAGGAGGCGGATCTCCTCCATGTCCTCGAGTCGCCGGAGGCGTGCCTCCAGGGACGCGAGATCCGTCGTGGTCGTGCTCTCCGCCATCGTGGCTACCCCCGCATGCGTGGTTCGGACCCGCCGACGCTAGACCGAGCCCGGAGGGTGTGCCGGGGGCGGGGCCCTCCCGGCCCCTCGTCGGCGACACTGGCGGCATGGACATCGACGAGCTCCTTGCCGCCGCCCGGGCCGGTCTCGACCGGGTGGCGCCGGACGGTCTCGACGCTGAGACGAAGGCCGGCGCCCTGGTCGTCGACATCCGGCCGGTGCACCTGCGCGAGGCCGACGGCCCGCTGCCAGGCGCGGTGGTGATCGACCGCAACGTGCTGGAGTGGCGCCTCGACCCCACCAGCGCCCACCGCCTGCCGGAGGCCACCGGCCACGACCTCCGGGTGATCGTGGTGTGCGACGAGGGCTACGCGTCGAGCCTGGCGGCCGCGACCTTGCAGACGCTCGGCCTGCGCCGGGCCACCGACCTCGACGGTGGGTTCCAGGCCTGGCTCCGCCACCGGGGGGACTGAGCCTCGGGCGGATGCGGTGTCTCGGCGCGACGAGGTGGTGTCCTCCTAACGTGACCGCGTTCCTGCCGGAGCCGACGCCACCTCACGGCGCGACTCCGGTGAGGTCCGCCGACGAGCCGGGGGGCAAGCGATGGCGCCAGTGCTGGACGGACTGCGGGTGGTCGATCTGAGCGCCGGGATGGCCGGGCCTCTCACCACGATGCTGTTGAGCGACCACGGGGCCGAGGTCATCAAGGTCGAGCCGCCCGGAGGGGACCGGTTCCGGTCGAGCCCCGGCTACCTGGTCTGGAACCGGGGGAAGCAGAGCGTGGTGCTCGACCTGAAGCAGGAGCGGGATGTCGAGTCGCTCCGCGCCCTGGTCGGAACGGCTGACGTGCTGGTGGAGAGCTTCTCCCCCGGCACCCTGGACCGGCTCGGGCTCGGCTACGACGAGCTGCGAGCGGTCAATCCACGCCTGGTCCAGTGTTCGATCACCGGCTACGGACGCCAGTCGGCCAGCCGCGACCGGCCGGCCTACGACGGCCTGGTGCAGGCCCGCTCGGGCCTCCAGGACGAGCAGAACAGCAACCGCACGGGCCCCGTCTACCTCTACGTGCAGCTCACGAGCTACGGCGCCACCCTCCTCGCCCTGTGCGGCGTCCACGCCGCCCTGCACGCCCGGGAGATCACCGGCGAAGGCCAGTGGGTCGAGACGTCGCTGCTGCAGGGTGGGATGTCGTTCACGTCGATGTTCTGGCTGCGGGCCGAGCACCTCTCACCCGAGGTCTTCGCCGGCGGCCACGGACGCTTCGACTTCAAGGACCTTCCCTCCACGCCGAGCTTCCGCTGCGCCGACGGTCTGTGGGTGAAGGCCATGGACCACCGCTTCACCGTCGAGCTGGCCGGCGAGGACCTGGAGAAGTACCGGCCCGATCGGGCCACCCGGTCCTTCGAGGAGCGCGCTGCCTACTACGCCGACCTGCGGGAGCTGTACGCCCGCCATCCTCGTGATTTCTGGCTGAAGCCCATCCAGGAGCGGCGGCTGACGGGCTTCAAGACGCAGGCGGTCGACCTGGCCTTCGACGACCCGCAGATCAACCACAACCGGGCCGTCGTCGAGCTCGACGTCCCTGGCGTCGGACCGGTCAAGCAGTTCGGCTACGGCTGGCACCTGACCGAGAACGAGGCCCAGGTCCAGGGTCCACCTCCGGCCGTCGGCGCCGACACCGACACCGTCCTGGCCTCGCTGGCTCCCCGGCCGGCCGAGGCGTCGGTTCCGGCTCCGAGTGGTGATGGGCGACGGTCGCTGCGCCATCCCCTCGAGGGCATCCGGGTGCTCGACGTCGGCTTCCCCTTCGCCGGGCCGTGGGGAACGATGCTGCTGGGCGACCTCGGCGCCGACGTCATCGTGGTGGAGCCCTTCGCCAAGGACGCGCCGACCACCCGGGGCCTCGACAACGTCTGGCTGGGTTGCCACCGCGGCAAGCGCTGCATCAGCCTCGACATGACCACGCCCGAGGGCCAGGAGGCCGCTCACGCGCTCGTCGCGACCGCCGACGTGGTCCACTCCAATCGAGGCCGGGGCATGCTGCGCCGGTTCGGGCTCGATTACGACACGGTCAAGGCCATCAAGCCGGACATCATCTACTGCCACACCACCGCGTACGGCGAGACCGGCCCGCAGGCCGGCTGGCCGGGCTCCGACCAGCTCGCCGAAGGGGTGTGCGGCCTGGAGTGGGAGCAGGGTGGCGTCCCCAACGGCGGCGAATCACCCCAGTGGTATCGGTTCGGCCAGTGCGACCACGGCAACGGCTACCTCTCCGCCATCGCCGTGCTCCAGGCCCTGTACCACCGCGACCGCACCGGTCGGGGCCAGGCGGTCGACACCAACATCCTCAACAGCGGCATGCTCTTCTCGTCCGACGCGTTCGTCGCCCCGGACGGTGTCCCGCGTCGGGCGCACATGAACGGCGACGAGACCGGCCTCGGTCCGCTCTACCGGATGTACGAGACGAGAGCCGGTTGGATCTTCGTGGTGGTCACCGACGAAGCGGAGTGGGAGGCGTTGTGCCGAGGGGTCGGGCCGTCGTTGGTGGCTGATCCACGCTTCGCCACCGCCGCCGCCCGGACCGCCAATGCCGATGCGCTGACCCACGTGCTGGGCGCACTGTTCCGCACCCGGACGGCCCAGTCGTGGTTCGACCTCCTCGACGCCGAAGGCGCGCCGTGCGAGATCGTCAGCGAGGGTCGAGGCCAGGGGGACGGTTTCTTCGACGATCCCGATGCCGTCGCCAGCGGTTGGGTGGGTCGCTACGAGCACGCCCTCATGGGCACGATCGAGCAGCCAGGCGCGCTGTTCTCGCTGTCGGGCACACCCGCCGTCCTGCAGGGTGCTCCGCCCATCCGGGGCCAGCACAGTGCCGAGATCCTGCGCGAGCTCGGCTACAGCGACGCACGGATCGCCGATCTGCAGCAACAGGGAGCGACCTTCGTCGCCGGCTGAGCCCTGCCCCCGACGCGTTCGAGGGAACTACCGTCGTGCGCATGGTCCCGACCCGTGGTGCCGACTCGATGCCAGACGGCGCGCCGGCCGGGGGGGCGGCCTGACATGGCCTTCGACCTGGTCATCCGCGGTGGAGCGGTCGTCGACGGGACCGGCGGCCCGTCCCGCCAGGCCGACGTCGGCGTCGTCGACGGCCGGATCGCCGCGGTCGAGCCCGCGCTCGAGACGGAGGGCGCCGAGCTGATCGAGGCCGAAGGCCGCATCGTCACCCCTGGCTTCGTCGACCTCCACGGTCACTACGACGGACAGATGACCTGGGATGGGGCCCTCGAGCCCTCGACGCTCCACGGTGTCACGACCCTCGTGATGGGCAACTGCGGGGTGGGCTTCGCTCCGGTCACCCCCGGACGCGAGGGTGAGCTGATCGAGCTCATGGAGGGCGTCGAGGACATCCCCGGCGCCGCTCTCTGGGAGGGGATGACCTGGGGCTGGGAGACCTTCCCCCAATACCTCGACCTCCTGGCCGGCCGGCGATGGTCGGTCGACGTGGGGACCCAGCTGCCGCACGGCGCGGTTCGCACTTACGTGATGGGCGACCGGGCTGGCGCCGAGGCGACGCCCGCCGACGTCAAGGAGATGGCGGCGATCGTCCGTGAGGCCATCGAGGCCGGCGCCTTCGGGTTCACCACGTCACGCACGCTGGCCCACAAGTCGGTCAGCGGCGAACCGGTGCCCGGCACCTACGCCCACGACGACGAGCTCCTCGAGCTGGCGAAGGCGGTGGTGGCGGGAGGCGGCAACATCTTCGAGGTGGCGGGCAGCGGGCTGGCGCCGATCGACGACCCGGCGCTGTCCTCCGCCGAGGTCGACGGCATCGGCCGCATCGCGGCGGCGACGGGTCTCACCACCACGTTCGTGCTGCTGCAGTGCGACGACGCCCCGGACCGGTGGCGCGACGACCTGGACCGTGCCGCCTCCTGGCGGGAGCGCGAAGCGCGGGTGCTGCCGCTGATCGCCGGTCGCTCGGCCGGCGTGCTGTGGAGCTGGGGCGTGCGCCATCCGTTCTCAGCCCGGCCCTCGTACCGGGCCCTCGCCCACCTTCCCCAGCTGGAGCGGTTGGAGCAGCTCCGCCGGCCGGAGGTGCGGGCCGGCATCCTGGGTGAGGCCGACGACTACCGGGACTTCATCGAGGCCCGTCACGGCGAGCGCGTCGGGCGCACGCTGCCGCGCTGCTTCACCATGGTCGGGCGACCCGACTACGAGCAGCCGCCGGAGGCCACCATCGGGGCACGGGCCGAGCGCCTCGGCATCACGATGTGGGAGCTGGCCTACGACGAGCTGCTCCAGGACGGGGCGTTCCTGCTCTTGCCGCTCTACAACTACACAGCCGGCGACCAACGGGCCGTCTACGAGCAGCTCCTCGATCCTGAGGCCATCGTCGGTCTCAACGACGGCGGTGCGCACGCCATGACGATCTGCGACGCGTCCATCCCCACCTACCTGCTCACCCACTGGGTGCGTGATCGCACCCGAGGACCCCGCCTCGAGCTCGAGGGTGTCGTGCGCCGGCTCACGTCCCAGCCGGCCGACCTCTACGGCCTGGCCGACCGGGGTCGGGTCGAGGTGGGCCTCCGGGCCGACCTCAACGTGATCGACATCGCCAACCTGCAGCTCGGGATGCCGCGGGCGGTCGACGACCTCCCTGCCGGCGGCACCCGCATCCTGCAGGGTGCGGTCGGCTACGACGCCACGATCGTGGCCGGTCAGGTGACCCGCCGCCACGGCGCCGACACCGGCGCCCGCCCGGGTCGTCTGCTGCGGGCCTGACGGGCCGCGGCGTCGAGGCCCACCCGCCGCCCGGGTCGGAACGTGCCGAGTCAGACGGCGACGAGCGATCCCGCCATCGTCCGGAAGTCTGCTTCCGGGAGGCCCGTCGTCGTCAGGTAGTAGGGGATGCCGGCCCCGGCCGCCGTCCCCGAGGGGGGCTGGGCCAGGACGCCCGGCTCTCGCCAGGTGAGGGTGCGGAAGGCCTGGGGGTCGGTCGGGTCGAGCGCGAAGTACGACGCCTTCGGGTCGCCGCGGAAGCTCTCGACGGTCCCGATCACCTGCGAACCGGACGCCGTGCTCGGAGCCGAGATCTCGAGGATCAGCGTCTTGGTCCCCGACGGATCGGCGTAGTGGAGCGAGTAGCCCCCCGGGTAGGTCCAGAGCTCGACGGTCCAGTTGCTCGGCACGGACGAGGGCATGAGCTTCACGCTGGCCACCGTCAGCGACCGCAGGCGACCGGCGACCTCGTCCAACCGGATCTTGTCCCGCCGGATGCCGTTGGCGTCCACCTCCCCGCTGGGCGTGGTGGGCATGACGCCCGGCGAGCCCGACGTGGTGGTGGCCGTCGCCGGGGGTGCCACGGTGGTGGTCGTCGGCACGGCAGTGGTGGTGGAGGTCGTGGTGGAGGCCGCTCCCGAGGCGTCCTTCCCCCCGGATCCGGAGCAGCCGGCCAGGGCGGCACAGAGCAGGCCGAGGGCGCCGAGCGACGTCAGCCGAGAGAGACCACGCACCCAGCCAGTGTGCACAACGACGCCGGCCGAGCGCGATCGCGGCGGTACCGCAACCGCCGACCGGGTCGTCGAGGTGGCTGGCGGCCGTGGGCGGGACGGACCTACGTTCAGGGCACGGCAGTCCTGTCCACGGGGGGTGGTCAGCGATGAGCATGGGCCTTGCACCGACGAACTTCGCGCAGACCCGGTGGGGTCACGTCTACGACGGCGACCAGCACGTCCACGAACCACCGGACTTCTGGTACACCCGCCTACCGGGCCGGTACCGCGACCAGGCACCGAGGTTGGTCGAGGGTCCGGACGGCAAGGCGTACTACCGCTCGGCAGACGGCGCCACATCGGCGGTCACCGACATGCGGACCGCCGTCGGCGGCATCCCGGAGATCGGCTGGACGGCCGGGTCCTACGCCTACGGCGAGATCCGACCGAGCTCGTGGGATCCGAAGGCCCGTCTCGAGGACATGGACCTCGACTACGTCTACGCCGCGATCGTCCATCCGAACAGGTTCGACTTCAACCTGTTCCCGCAGGCCGACGTCGAGCTCCAGAACGTGTGCGTGCGGGTCTACAACGACTGGATGTCGGAGTTCTGCTCGGTCGATCCCGACCGGTTGCTCGGCGTCGCCCAGATTCCGCGGACGGGCGTCGACGACGCCATCGCGGAGCTGAAGCGGGTGCGAGACCTGCCCGGCATCCGGGGGATCGTCTGCAGCTGGTGGCCGAGCGGTGACGACTGGCCGACTCCCGCCGACGACCCGTTCTGGTACGAGGCCGAGGCCCTCCAGATGCCGATCATCATCCACCGAGCCATCGGATCGACCCGGATGGGCGCCCCGTTCGCGACGCGGGGAGGCCAGTACAAGGACGCACTCACCCTCGGGCACCTCCAGCTCGAGCGGTTGGGCTCGTCGTACGTTCCAGCCTTGTCCTACATGATCATCGGCGGCGTCCTCGAGCGATGCCCGGAGCTCCACCTGGTCGGTACCGAGACGGGTTGCGGGTGGGTTCCGTTCTTCCTCGAGCAGAGCGACGACAACTTCCTCCGCCATCGCTTCTACTCGGAGACCAACCTGTCGATGCTGCCGAGCGACTACTACCGCCGCCAGTGCTGGAACACGTTCCAGGTCGACCGCTTCGCCATCGACAACCGTGCCGGCATCGAGGACAAGTTCATCTGGTCGTCCGACTTCCCCCATGCCGGAGCCGACTGGCCCAACTCGGTGAACATCATCGAGAAGAACCTGCGGGGCGTGCCTCGGGACGAGCAGCGCATGATCCTCACCGACAACTGCCGGGACGCGCTCTTCATCAAGTAGCCGGGAGCCGTGGGGCTGGTGCCGCCCACTAAGACCGCTCTCGCATCGAGGTTTCGTCCCACAGCATGAGGCGGTAGCCGTCGGGATCGTCCAGTTCGGCCCCGTACCCCCAGACGTTCTGCTGTGGCGGGATCGCCACGGCGAGGCCGGAACGGACGAGGTCCTCGTACGTCGAACCCACATCCTGCACCTGAAGCGTGAACGCGGGACGCACTCCCGCGAGCGGCCCAGGGGCCTCGTACACGAAGATCGTGAAGCCGGGGTCGTCGATCAGCGCGACCGTACGACGCTCGGGCACCTCGAACTCGACCTTGAAACCGAGGTGCGTGACATACCAGCGCGCTGACGCTTCGGGGTCCGTCACCGGAAGGCTCATATGGTCGAACTTGATCATCGTGTGATGCGCCTCCTTCCCCGGTCAGTCCCGGGAGATGGCAGACACGAGAGCACCGCTGGCGAAGCCGATGAGGCCGCCGACGAGGGCCGCGGGCACGCCGACCTCGATGACGGCGAACCAGGCCGTCGGCGGATACACCCGAAGGCCGACGACGAGGCCCACCAAGCCTCCGACGAGGCCGAGCGACACCGCCGCGACCACGGCCCATCTCTGCGCCATGTCGCTGACCGTACTTCGAGGATCGAAATTGCTCAGAGACGGCTGATCCATTCGTGGTCTTGGTGGGTGGCGAGGAGGGCGTCGCGCAACCACCGGCGTTCGTCGACCGCTAGATGGGGGACCAGGCGGTCGAAGTCGGCGACGTCCTTGTCGCGCAGGGACCCGCTCTTGTAGAGCAGCTGGATCTCCGGCGCGAGCACCGGGAGTGCCGGGCGGCTCGCCCGTCCGGACAGGGTCGTCACCGGCCGGCGGACGATCTTGTTCCTGCGGTAGAGCCAGTCGCCGTCCTCGACGTCGTCGATCATCAACTGGAAGGCCCACGGAGCAGTTGGACCGGTTCGGCACCAGATGTCGTGCACGGACGATGGCAGCTCCTCACCGATCGGCCACGGGCGCAGCGTTCCCGGGGGGTCGGCCGCATGCACGTCCCAGGCGTGGAGGTGGGACCGGACGACGTGTTGGTCGGGGCGGAGAACGAGGATGTCGAGATCGCCGTGCCGGCGGGTCTGCCGACCGAGGAGCAGGTCGATCGCCCACCCTCCGGCCACCCACCACCACGCCACGCACCCCGAGAGAAGGTCGGCGGCATCCTCCGGCACCAGCGGGGCCCACGGTCCGAGATGCTCGGCGGCCATGGCCCGATCCTCGCAGGTGCGAGGTCGAGCGAGCCGTCGAGATGGCGCAGCAGGTGGAACATTGCTGCGCTCTCAGCGCGGGCGATCGGCCGGCTCGCCGACCTCGGCGCCGATGACCGGCGCGGTCCAGCGTTCGCCCGAGCGCTCGAGCCGGTTCCAGCAGCCGGTCTCCTGCGGGATGTCGTCGGGCGCGCCGAGGGCCGGGACCAGGGTCGTCAGCACGGCCGTGTTCACGGCGTCGTGGGCGACGACCACGATCGGGTGTCGGGCCGCCCGATCGGCGGCGCGTTCGATGGCGGGGACAGCGCGGGCCACCACCTGGGCGACCGTCTCGACACCAGGGGCGGCATCGAGTGAACCGAAGCGCCGCTCCACCTCGGTCTTGTCCTGGCCGGCCCACGGCCCGTACTCGCGATCGGCCAGTCCGTCGTCGAGCTCGATGGACGCGCCCGTGGTGGCGGCGATCGCCGCCGCCGTCTGGCGAGCCCTCGTCAGGGGGCTGGTGATGATCAGCTCGACGTCACAGTCGGCGAACAGCTTCCCCAGGGCGCTCACCTCCGCCGCGCCGGTCGCATCGAGCGGCGAGTCCTTGCCGCGACCCCGCAGGATGTCGGCGGCGTTGAGCGCGGTTCGGCCGTGCCGGACCAGGAAGACCGTTGCGTCCATTGCCCACCTCCCTGCCGGCTGAGGTGTGTCCTATCCGGGAGCAGCTCTCGGCACACCCTGGTCTTTTCCGCGGGGCCGTTCGCTGATACGTCGACGCGTCGGTCGGGTAGGTGCAGCCCATGACGGAGGCTGAGCGGCCCGAGGCCGAGATTCGAGCGACCTATCCATCTGTGCGAGCTGCCCGGGTCGCGCTCCTGGCGTTGGAGCGCCGAGGGGTCGAGGCCGCCGATATCGGCCTCGAAGGACCCGGAGCCGATCTGGCCAAAGTGCCTCAGACCGGGGAGGCCGAGGAGAGGGCCGACCTCGAGATCATGGGTCATGTCGGACGACGGGCCGGCGTCGGTGCGGCGATCTACGGGTCGGCCGGTGCCGTGGTCGGGGCGGTCGTCGGCGCGCTTCTCGGCGGTGCCCTTCCGGCTGTCGCCGGTGCCCTTGCAGTCGGTGCCTTCGCCGCCGGCGTGGGGTTCCTGTTCGGCGGCTTCTCCGGGCTCGCAGCTGACGATGCCTTCGCCGACACCTTCACGGAGATGGATGACGCCGAGACCATCGTGGTCGTGCACCACCCAGCCGACCCGGACTCCCTGGTCGAGGTCTTGCGCACGACCAACCCCTCCTCACTCCGGACCTGACTTCGGGTGGCTCCGGTTGGAGTCCGGTCAGTCACGAGGAGGCGCGGCCGGACCGGCCTGTGAGCGGCGCACGATGGAGCGAGCTCGTTGGAGGTCCTGGACGAGGTCGGTGAAGAGCCGTGCCCGTTCGTCGCTCTCGGCGCGGAGGACCGCGGAGGGATGCAGCGTGGCCACGAGCGGACGGTCCTCGAAGGTCAGGTCCTTGCCCCGGGCCGTGCCGACCCGGAACGTCGACCCGAAGAGGGCCTGACCGGCGGTGGCGCCGAGGGCGACGAGGACGGCATCACGGTCCAGCACGCTCATCTCCACGTCGAGCCAGTGACGGCAGGCAAGGACCTCGGCCCGGTTGGGGCGTTGATGGATGCGACGCTTTCCCCGGGGGGCCCATTTGAAGTGCTTGACCGCGTTCGTCACGTAGACCCGGTCTCGTGCGATCCCGGCGGCCTCGAGCGCTTCGTCGAGGACGCGCCCGGCCGGCCCGACGAACGGTTGACCGGTCCGATCCTCCTGATCGCCCGGCTGCTCACCGATGAGCATGAGCGACGCGCCCGCCGGCCCGGCGCCGAAGACCGTCTGGGTCGCCCGCTCCCAGAGGTCGCAGGCACGGCAGGCAGAGGCGAGCTCAGACGAGGCGGCCAGCGCCCCCTCGCGCTCCTGAGCGGCCGTCGACCCTGGGCCTGTCGCCATCGCCCGCCCCTCAGTGCTTCTTCGACTTGCCGCCCTTGAACAGCTCACGCCAACCGTCGGCCTCGACCTCGACGCCGTAGCGCTTGGCGGCCCGGCGTATGCGCTCCCAGGCCTGGTCGCGCTCGTCGTCGCTGACCCCCTCGACCTGGTCGAACCGGGCAATGGCGTTCCGCACGTGCGACGCATCGACCAGGGGCTCCTTGCGCTCCTTGGGAAAGGCAAAGTCCTGGCTGGACAAGCGGTTCTTGTCGGCGGTATCCAGGTCACGAGAGCGGCGCTGACCTCCCTCGGCCGGTCGACGGTGGCCGGATCTCGCGGCACGAGCCTTCTCGAGGTTCTTGCGGGCTGCTTCCTTCTGCTTCGTGGTCGCCATTGGCTGGCCTCCTCTCATGGTTCTGCCGATCGGCCTACCCCGCCTCACCGGAGGGCAGACCTCACCCGGCTGGGGCTGTGCTTCGGATCCGGTCGGCCCCTTCGAGATGGGACGCCAACCAGGTCGCGTCGGCGACGGCGCATCCATGCCAGTCGTTGTTGAAGTAGGCGTAGACGTCGGTGCCGTCATCCAGCCAGGCCTGGAGTCGTCGTGCCGATCGCCAGAGCCGGCGACCGGTGTATCGGCCCTCGTAGGGATGCGCGGTGGCCCTGGGTCCATGGAAGCGGACGTAGGTCCAGTCGGCGGTCAGGACCCAGGGATGGTCGTCGAGGAGATCGTGGATGCAGAGCGCCGCGCCGTGCCTGGCCAGCACGTCGTAGGTGTCGTCGTGCAGCCAGGTGGGGTCCCGGAGCTCGACCGCCCAGCGCAGTGACCGCGGCGCCGCGTCCAGGAACTCGTCGAGCCGGGCCGTGTCGCGCTTCCACCGGGGAGGTAGCTGCACGAGGTTGGGACCGAGGTGGCGGCCGAGGCGCTCCACCCGGTCGAGGTGGTTCGGCAGCCAACTCGTGGCGTCCCGGAGCTTCATGCGGT
>DASXLH010000006.1:0-3193 GCA_036496335.1 Acidimicrobiales bacterium | reverse complement strand
GATGATCCCCGGCAGTGACCAACGGGCGATGACCCGGCGCAGCACGGTCCACCGTCCGGCGCCCAGCGTGTAGGCGGCGTTGATCAGCTCCTGGGGCACCGAGCGGGCGACGTCAGCGATCATCAGGATGTTGAAGAAGACCGTGCCGACGACGATCAGCCAGATCTTCGGGCTCTCACCGATGCCGAGCCAGAGCAAGAAGACAGGGGTCAGAGCGCTGGCCGGGATGTAGCGCAGGAACCCGATCTGGGCCTCGAAGAAGGAGCGGGCAGAGGCGAAGCTGCCCATCAGCAGACCGAGGACCACCCCGATCGCCACCGAGATCGAGTAGCCCACCAGGATCCGCTTGCCGGAGGCCCACAGCCCAGCCTGGAGCGTCCCGTTCGACCAGAGGTCGCCGAGCGCCTTGGCGGCTGACACGGGAGTCGGGAACAACGACGCGTCCCCCGCCTGGGCGGCGGCCACCGACCAGGCCAGCAGCACCGTCCCGAGGCCGAGGACGCTGAGGCCCACCCGCCAGCGGATGTCGAGCTCGTCACCGATCCGCCAGAGCCGAGCCTGCTTGCGGCCCCGCGTTCCGCCCCCGGGCGTCACCTCCTCCTGCTCCGGCGCGGAGCTCGCCGGAGCGAGGACGTCGGTCACCCGTTCTTCTCGACGTACGCCTTCGTGAACTCGGGCAGGAACAGCCCGCTCAGGTCGGCCTCCTTCTTCGTCAGACCCGAGTCGACCAGGAAGGGGTTGATCCGCCGGGCCATCTCCGGGAGCGAGGTGGTGTCACCGGGGCGATCGGCGAAGGCGTCGAGGGCCTGCTTGTCGGTGAAGATCGTCGTGCCGGAGGCGAAGTCGTTGTACTCGGCCACCGATACACCGGCCTTGTCGGCCATGATCTGCACGGCCTCGTCGTGGTGGTCGGCGATCCAGGCGAGGGTGGCGTACCAGGCGTTGGTCAGGTCCTGCATGGCCACCTTGTCACCGGACGCCTTGGCCGTGGCCACCAGGTGGTCCGGGATGGCGCCGGGGAAGTCCTTGGAGGTGAACAGGGCGTGCGAGCCGGGCCGCTTGAGGGCCTGGACGGTGAACGGGGCGAACACCGCCACGCAGTCGAACTGGCCGCCGGCGAACGACGCCGCCGCCGCATCGGTCTTCACGCCTTTGAAGTCGAGGTCGCTGATCGACATGCCCGCCTTGTCGAGCCCCTGCAGGAGCAGGAAGTGGTCGACCACGCCGGCCTCGGCCGCCACCGTCTTGCCCTTCAGCTGCTGGATGGACGTGATCGACTGGTCGCAGATGACCTGGTCGTTGCCCGTCGAGTTGTCGTTGACGACCACCACCTTCTGGTCGGAGCCGGACGCCACCGCGAAGATCGTGTCGTTGAGCGTCTGGGCGTTGACGTCGATGCTCCCGGAGGCCAGGGCGTCGAGCGAAGCGGTGTAGTCGGCGAAGTACTTGAGCTGCACGTCGATGCCGGCCGCCTTGAACAGGCCCTCCTTCTCGGCCACCGCCAAGGGGAACCAGCCGGGCCAGGCGCTGTAACCGATCGTCAGCTTGGGCAGCGGGGCCGAGGCCGCGCTGTCGTTGCTGCTGCTGCCGCAGGCGGCCGCAACCAGCGCCAGCACCGCCACCAATCCGACCAGTGCCGTTCGTCTGGCGGTTCCGACTCGGGTCACGCGGCGCTCCTCGACTCTCTCCGGGCATGGCACCCGGGCTCTGTCGGGAACCGTAGGGACGGCCTGTTACCGGCGCGTTTCGTGCCTGAGAACGAGGCGTAACTGTTTCGATGTCCCTTCGAAACCTCGTGCCCGACCCGCTGGTCAGGACCCCAACGCGGCCACCTCGTCGATCACGTCGTCGATGGTGCGGGGGGTGGCCAGGAGGCCCGCCACGGTGAGCGTCGCCATGGCCCGAGCGGACTTGGAGGGCGAGTAGCGGACCCCCACTCGGAACCAGTTCTGGGTGCCCTCGTCGTTGGCCAGGATGCTCAGAGCGGTGAGGCGGGGCTCGACCGGGCGGAGCTCACCGGCGGCGACACCCTCCCGCACCAAGGCCGAGAGTCGACGTTCCAGGCGGGCCCGCTCCCGCCAGTAGCCGTCGAACCTCGCCCGCTCGCGGGCGGCGATCCGGTGGATCTCGTTGATGTCGAAGGGCAGGGCGCACAGCACCTCGACGTCGCTGCGCACGAAGCGGAAGAGCTTCGAGGCCACGGAGCCCGCCGACGAGGTGACCCGGTCGATCAGCTCCAGAGGGACGACGTTGGCGGTGGCCACCAGGGCGGCGACCACCTCCTCCCGACTCCGGAAGTAGTAGTAGAGCGACGACTGCCCCAGGCCCACCTCGGAGGCGATGCGGGACATGGTGGTGGCCTCGACCCCGAGCTCGCCGAACAGCCGCCCGGCCACGGCCAGGATCTCGGTCGTCGGGTCTCCCACCACTTGCGTGCCGTCCCGGCGGGGACGCCCGGTCCGACGTCGCCGGGTTCCAGTCTCGAGCTCCCGGGTCACCGGTCGCAGGGTAGGCGGCCGTTTCAGCTCCGTGAACTCTTGCCCCAGAGGCTTGCCCCCAGGAGCGCTCCCGGCGACACTCCCTTTCGACGTGGTATCGAAAGAAGAACCCGACCAGGATCCAGATCGCCCGACCAGCGAGACCGCCACGCTGGCGGCGGCTCGCGACCACGCCCGCCGCCAGGCGGCAGTGCCCTCCGGGGTCGGCGACGTCGGCGTGGGACCGGGCCTCACCGTGCCCGCCACCGCCGCCACCGACCTGCCGGACGGCATCGCCGGCGACGACGTGGTCTGGGACGAGACGATCGGGTGCGGCGGGTACACCAGCCGGCTGCTGGCCCGGGACACCGTGGTCCGCATCACCGACGCTGACGGCGACGCCTGCGTGCAGCTCCTGGTCTTCGCGGCCGGACGCCCCCACGAGCGACTCAACGTGGCCGACACCGTGAAGGTCCAGTGGCAGGCCTACCTCGGTCCCGGCGCCCTGTTGCTCTCGGACATGGGACGGGTGCTGCTGACGTTCGTGGCGGACACCAGCGAGCGCCACGACGCGATCTGCGGCGGCTCCAACCGGCGGGCCAACGAGCGCCGCTACGGCGACGGCTCGGCCGCCGGCCCCACGCCCGCCTCGCGCGAGCTGCTGGCCGTGGCCGCCGCCAAGCACGGCCTCCGGCGGGGCGACCTCCCCCCGGTGC
>DASXLH010000005.1:0-11273 GCA_036496335.1 Acidimicrobiales bacterium | reverse complement strand
GGGGTGTCGGAGCCCGGTCGTACAACCGTGTCGACCGCTTCCGAACCTCGATTGGAGACCCATGGCCGACTTGATCTACGTCGCCGTCCTGATCGGCTTCTTCGCCCTGGCCGCCCTCTTCGTCGTGGCCTGCGACCACATCGTGGGCCCGGACGAGCTGGCCGCCGACCTGTCGGCGGAACGGGCGGATGACACGTCGGGCGCCGTCGCCGAGCCGCCGAAGGTGCTGTCGTGACGGCCGACGAGATCATCGGGCTCGTGCTGGCCATCCTGCTCACGGCCTACCTCGTCTTCGCCCTCGTCTTTCCGGAGCGGCTCTAGATGACCGCCTCCGCCTGGTACCAACTCGCCTTCCTCCTTGCCCTGTTGGTGGTCTCCACGCCCCTGCTCGGCCTATACCTGGCCAAGGTCTTCGGCGGCGGCAGCGCGCCGGGCGACCGCCTGTTCCTGCCGGTCGAGCGGGCGATCTACCGGATCTGCCGGGTCGATCCGGACCGGGAGCAGCGCTGGACGGTCTACGCCTATTCACTGCTGGCCTTCAGCGTGGTGTCCCTGCTGATCCTCTACGCGCAGCTCCGGCTGCAGGGGTATCTCCCTCTCAACCCGAACGGGATGACGGCCGTGCCGGCCGGCCTCTCGTTCAACACCGCCGTCAGCTTCCTCACCAACACCAACTGGCAGAACTACTCGGGCGAGTCGACCATGTCGTACCTCACCCAGATGGCCGGGCTCGCACTGCACAACTTCGTGTCGGCGGCCGCCGGGGCAACGGTCGCGGTCGCGCTCGTGCGGGGCCTCATCCGCCGGCGGTCGCGGACGATCGGGAACTTCTGGGCGGACCTCACCCGCATCACCATCCGGGTGCTCCTGCCGATCTCGTTCGTCATCGCCGTCGTCCTGATGAGCCAGGGCGTCATCCAGAACCTCCACGCCAACCAGACGGTCACGACGGTCGACGGGACCACGCAGACGATCCCCGGTGGTGCCGTCGCCAGCCAGGAGGCGATCAAGAACATCGGCCAGAACGGCGGAGGGCCCTTCAACGCCAACGCCTCGCACCCGTTCGAGAACCCCAACCCGATCACCAACATCGTGATCATCTGGATGATCCTGGCCATCCCGTTCGCCTTCCCGGTCATGTTCGGGAAGATGGCCGGCGACCTCAAGCAGGGCTACGTCGTGCTGGCGGTGATGTTCTCGTTCTGGTTGCTGGGGGCGCTGATCGCCATGCCACTGGAGGCGCACGGCAACCCGAACCTGACGGCGGCGGGCGCCAACCAGGCCACGACCTCCGTGCAGTCCGGCGGCAACATGGAGGGGAAGGAGACCCGGTTCGGCCCGGTCGGGTGCGGCCTCTTCTCGGACAGCACCACCGGCACGTCGACCGGTTCGATCAACTGCGCCCACGACAGCATGACACCCATCGGTGGGGCCGTCCCGCTGGTCAACATGATGCTCGGCGAGGTGGACCCCGGCGGGACCGGGGCCGGGCTGTACGGGATGTTGATCTTCGCGTTGACGGCGGTGTTCATCGCCGGGCTGATGGTCGGGCGCACGCCGGAGTACCTGGGCAAGAAGATCCAGGCCGCCGAGATGAAGCTCGTCGTGCTCTACCTGCTAGCCGTCCCGCTCGCCGTGCTCAGCTTCGCCGGAGCGTCCATCGTCATGGGCTCGGCGCTGTCGTCACTGGCCAACCCCGGCCCCCACGGTCTGACCGAGATGGTCTACGCCTTCACCTCCTCGTCGAACAACAACGGCTCGGCCTTTGCCGGTCTCAACGGCAACACGCAGTGGTTCAACACGACGCTGGCTCTCTGCATGCTGGTCGGGCGGTTCATCCTGATGATCGCGGCGCTGGCCATCGCCGGTTCGCTGGGCCGCAAGCAGGCCGTCCCTCCGTCGGCCGGGACCTTCCCCACGACCACCCCGCTGTTCGCCGGCCTGCTGGCCGGGGTCGTGATCATCGTCGTCGGCCTGACGTACTTCCCCGTCCTCGCACTCGGCCCCGTAGTCGAGCACCTCACCGGAAATTTCTAAGGAGCCCCGATGCTCACCGTGACGCCAAAGCCCGTCGTCCCGGAGTCGACCTCCGCGTCGAGCCGCCGGACGGCGGCCACCTCGTCGCTGTTCGACCCGACGATCATGCGCCGGGCCGTGGGCGACGCCTTCCGGAAGCTCGACCCCCGCCAGATGGCGCGCAACCCGGTCATGTTCGTCGTCGAGGTCGGGTCGGTGGTCACCACCGTGCTGTTCTTCCGTGACCTGCGCACGTCGACCGCCGCCGACAACGTCTTCGTCGGGTTGGTGGGGGTGTGGCTGTGGTTCACCGTGCTGTTCGCCAACCTGGCCGAAGCGGTCGCCGAGGGCCGGGGCAAGGCCCAGGCCGACACCCTGCGCAAGACGCGGTCGGAGACGACGGCCTATGTGCGGGGGCCGGGCGACACCGTGCGCGAGGTCCCCTCGAGCCAGCTCGACGTCGGTGTCGAGTGCGTCGTGGAGGCCGGCCAGCTGATCCCGGGGGACGGCGAGATCATCGAAGGGATCGCCTCGGTCGACGAGTCGGCCATCACGGGCGAGTCGGCCCCGGTCATCCGCGAGTCGGGCGGCGACCGCAGCTCGGTCACCGGCGGCACCCGGGTCCTCTCGGACCGGATCGTGGTGCGGATCTCGGCCCGACCGGGGGAGAGCTTCCTCGACCGGATGATCGCCCTGGTGGAGGGAGCCAGCCGGCAGAAGACACCGAACGAGATCGCCCTCAACATCCTCCTGGCCGGCCTCACGATCATCTTCCTGCTGGCCACCGTGACGCTCCAGCCCTTCGCCATCTACTCGGGCAGCCCGCAGTCGTTGACGGTGCTGATCGCCCTGTTGGTGTGCCTGATCCCGACCACCATCGGGGCCCTGCTGTCGGCCATCGGCATCGCCGGCATGGACCGGCTCGTGCAGCGCAACGTCCTGGCCATGTCCGGACGGGCGGTGGAGGCGGCCGGCGACTGCTCGACGCTGCTGCTCGACAAGACCGGCACGATCACGCTCGGCAACCGCCAGGCGGCCGAGTTCCTGCCGTTGACCGGCGTGGACGAAGCGGTCTTGGCCGACGCCGCCCAGCTCTCGAGCCTGGCCGACGAGACCCCCGAGGGTCGGTCGATCGTCGTGCTGGCCAAGGAGCGATACGGCCTCCGCGAACGCCATCTGGCCGGGGCCGAGCTGGTGCCCTTCACCGCTCAGACCCGCATGTCCGGCCTCGACTGGGAGGGTCGCTCCATCCGCAAGGGCGCCACCGAGTCCGTGAAGCGCTGGGTCCTCGACCTGGGCGCTGAAGTACCTGCCGACCTGGATGCCGTCGTGGCCGGCATCTCCAACAGCGGCGGCACGCCGCTGGCCGTCGCCGACGGGAACCGGATCCTCGGTGTCATCCACCTGAAGGACGTCGTCAAGAGCGGCATCGCCGAGCGCTTCGCCGAGCTGCGCCGCATGGGCATCCGTACGGTGATGATCACCGGCGACAACCCTCTCACCGCCGCGGCCATCGCCAAGGAGGCGGGCGTCGACGACTTCCTGGCCGAGGCCACGCCCGAGGACAAGATGGCGCTAATTAGGCGGGAGCAGGCCGGCGGCTCGCTCGTGGCCATGACGGGCGACGGGACGAACGACGCGCCGGCGTTGGCTCAGGCGGACGTCGGCGTGGCCATGAACACCGGCACGCAGGCGGCCAAAGAGGCTGGGAACATGGTCGACCTCGACTCGAACCCGACGAAGCTCATCGAGATCGTCGAGATCGGCAAGCAGCTCCTCATCACCCGCGGTTCGCTCACCACCTTCTCGATCGCCAACGACGTGGCCAAGTACTTCGCCATCATCCCGGCGATGTTCCAGGGCGTGTTCCCGGACCTGCGGACCCTCAACATCATGAAGCTCGACAACGCCCACTCGGCGATCCTGTCGGCGGTCATCTTCAACGCCCTGGTCATCGTGGCGCTCATCCCCCTGGCCTTGCGGGGCGTGCGGTTCCGCGCCCTGGGGGCCGGAGCCGTGCTCCGCCGCAACCTGCTGATCTACGGCGTCGGGGGCCTCATCGCCCCGTTCATCGGCATCAAGCTCATCGACCTGGTCCTCACCGCCCTGGGGGTGCACTGATGCGACGCCAACTGCTCCCCGCACTGCTCATGACGATCGTGCTGTCCGTGCTCCTCGGCCTCGTCTACCCGTTGGCGGTCACCGCCGTCGGCCAGGTGGCGTTCAGCCGTCAGGCCAACGGCTCGATCGTGAAGGTCGACGGCACGGCCGTCGGCTCGTCGCTGCTGGGCCAGAACTTCACGTCGGCGAAGTACTTCCAACCGCGGCCCTCGGCGGCGGGCAAGGACGGCTACGACGGGCTGGCCTCGGCGGCCTCCTACCTCGGCCCCTCCAACCAGGACCTGCTGAGCACCGTCGCCGATCGGGCCACGGCCTACCGGCAGGCCAACGGGCTGGCCGCCGACGCGCAGGTGCCCGTCGACGCGGTGACCGCCTCGGCGTCGGGCCTCGATCCGGGCATATCGCCGGCCAACGCGGACATCCAGGCCGCGCGGGTGGCGCAGGCCAGGGCCATACCGTTGTCCACGGTGATGGCCGCGGTCGCTCGACACACCGAGGATCGGCAGTGGGGCTTCCTCGGCGAGAAGGCGGTGAACGTGTTGGCCCTCAACCTCGATCTGGACCGGAGCACCTGAGCCGATGGCCCGCGGCGTCCTGCGCGTCTACCTGGGAGCCGCTCCCGGCGTCGGCAAGACGTTCGCCATGCTCGACGAGGGGTGGCGGCGCAAGCACCGCGGCACCGACGTCGTCGTCGGGTTTGTCGAGACGCACGGCCGTTCGAACACGGTGGCCCAGCTGCGCGACCTCGAGGTCCTGCCTCGGGCCTCGGTGAACCACCGGGGCCAGGCCTTCGAGGAGCTGGACGTCGACGGCCTTCTCCTGCGGCGTCCGGAGCTCGCCCTGGTCGACGAGCTGGCCCACACGAACGTCCCCGGATCCCGCAACCACAAGCGCTGGGAGGACGTCGACGAGCTCCTCAATGCCGGCATCAACGTGATCACCACCGTCAACATCCAGCATCTCGAGTCGCTGAACGACGTGGTCCAGCAGATCACCGGCGTGGCGCAGCGGGAGACCGTCCCCGACGCGGTGGTGCGGGCGGCCGATCAGATCGAGCTGGTCGACATGAGCCCCGAGGCCCTGCGGCGCCGCATGGCCCACGGCAACGTCTACGCCGCCGACAAGGTCGACACCGCGCTCGCCAACTACTTCCGAGTCGGGAACCTCGCCGCCCTGCGGGAGCTGGCGCTGCTCTGGGTCGCCGACCGGGTCGACGAGGCGCTGCAGGACTATCGGGAACGCCACGGGATCGACGCACCCTGGCAGACGAAGGAACGCGTGGTGGTCGCCCTCACCGGCGCGCCCGGCGGTGACGCGCTGGTCCGACGGGCGGCCCGCATGGCCATGCGGTCCAACGGCGAGCTGCTCGGCGTCAACGTGCTGACCGCGGACGGACTGTCCGCGGGCGGCGTCGCTGACCTTCCTGCCCAACGGTCGCTCCTGGAGGAGCTCGGGGGCCGCTTCCTCCAGGTCGGGGGCAGCGATGTCGGCGAGGCCCTGGTGCAGGTGGCCAGGGCGGAGAACGCCACGCAGATCGTCCTCGGGGCCAGCCACCGGTCGCGCTTCAGCAGCCTCCTGCACGGGTCGATCGTCAACGAGGTCATCCGCCTCACCGGGCAAGGCATCGACGTGCACGTGATCTCGACGGACGCCGTCGACGGCGGGACCGGCGGCTCGCGGTTGGCGCCGCTCACGAGCGGCCTCCGGCCCACGCCTCTCTCCGCCCGGAGGCAGCGGATCGGGATCGGGCTCGCCACCCTGGGCCTCCCCCTGCTCACGCTCCTTCTGGCGCCGGTGCGCGACTCGCTCGGCATCCAGAACGCGCTGCTCCTCTACCTCCTGGTGGTGGTGGCGGTGGCGACGATCGGCGGCCTCTGGTCGGCCGCCCTCGCCTGCGTCCTCGGCTTCGGCCTCTTGAACTGGTTCTTCGTCCCGCCGCTGCACACGTTCACCATCGCCAACCGGCGGGACATCCTCACGCTGGTCTCGTTCCTCGTGATCGCCGGTGTGATCAGCGTGCTGGTCGACCTGGCCAACCGCCGGCGCATCGACGCCCTCCGGTCCCGGACCGAGGCCGAAGCCCTGTCCCGCATGGCCCGGGTCGTGCTCCGCGAAGACGACCCGGTGCCGGAGCTCCTCGGCGACCTGGTGGGGGTCCTGGCCCTCGACGGGGCGGCGGTGCTGGTCCCGACGCGGGACGGCTGGTCGACGGAGGCATCCGCCGGCCACCGCCCCCCGGTCTCGCCCGTCGACGGTGACCTGTCGCTCGACCTGTCGGAGAACGCGTCGTTGGTGCTGCGGGGCGGGGAGGTGCACCCCGGCGACCAGGCCATGATCAACGCCGTCGCCGTCCAGCTCGGGATCGCTCTCGAACGGCGCCGGCTCCACGCCGAGGCGGCGGTGGCCGAGGCGCTCGCCAAGACCGACGAGCTGCGCACCGCGCTCCTGGCGGCCGTGGGCCACGACCTGCGCACGCCGCTGGCATCCATCAAGACCGCTGCCACCAGCCTGCTCGCCGGCGACGTCTCCGTCGACCCCGACGTCCAGCACGAGCTGCTCGAGACCATCAGCACCGAGACGGACCGGCTCAACCGCCTGGTGGGCAACCTCCTCGACATGAGCCGGATCCAGACGGGCTCGGTGTTGGTGCAGCTCGGCCCGGTGTGGCTCGAGGAGGTCGTGGCCGAGGCGGCCGCCACCGTGCCGACCGACGGCCGGGTCCTGTTCGACCTGGACGAGTCGCTGCCGGCCGTCGTGGCTGACGCCGCCCTCCTCGAGCGGGTGGTGGCGAACCTGGTCGTCAACGCGCTGGCCTACTCGCCCCCCGATGCCGGCGTGCGGGTGCAGGCGGGGCGGTCGGGCGGGCGGGTCGAGCTGCGGGTGGTCGACCGCGGCCGGGGCATCCCTCTCGCCGACCGGGAACAGGTCTTCCGACCGTTCCAGCGGCTGGGGGACAACCCGGAGGGCACCGGCGTCGGGCTCGGTCTGGCCGTGGCCGAGGGCTTCATGCGGGCCATGGACGGCGAGCTGGTCGTGGAGGACACACCCGGCGGCGGATGCACGATGGTCGTCACCCTCCCGGTCGCCACGCCCGCCGCCACCGAGGCGTCGTCGCGGGTGCCGTCGGTGGCCCCCGTCGGCGTCCGGCAGGAGCGCTTGTGACCCGGGTGCTGATCATCGACGACGAGCTGGCCTTCCTCCGGGCGCTGACGTTGAGCCTGCGGGCCCGGGGCTACGAGGTCGACGTGGCCGCCACCGGGGAGGCCGGGCTCGAGCTGGCCGCGTCCGCTCGGCCCGACGTCGTCATCCTCGACCTCGGCCTGCCGGGCATGGCCGGGCTGGACGTGCTGCGCCGGCTGCGGTCGTGGAGCGCGACACCGGTCATCGTGCTCTCTGCCCGCCACTCGGAGCCGACGAAGGTGGAGGCGCTCGACCTCGGCGCCGACGACTACGTGACCAAGCCCTTCGGCTTCGAGGAGCTGCTGGCCCGCATCCGGGCGGCCGTGCGGAAGGGTCAACCGGGAGCCGAGGAGCCCGTGGTCGTGACCGACGACTTCTCCGTCGACCTCGCCGCAAAGCGGGTGCTGTCCGTCTCGGGCGAGGCGGTGCGGCTCACGCCGACGGAATGGTCGATCGTCGAGCTCCTGGTCCGCAACCGCGGGCGTCTCGTCTCGAAGCGGGAGATCCTCCACGAGGTGTGGGGGTTCGACTCCGACCGCGACTCGCCCTACCTGCGGGTCCACGTGGCCGCCATCCGCCGCAAGCTCGAGGCCGACACGTCCAATCCCCGTCACTTCGTCACCGACGTCGGCCGCGGCTACCGCTTCGAGACGTAGCTCGGCGTACCGTCACCGGCGGTGGGTGGGATCGACTGGTCGGACCTGACCGTCGGCGACGAACGCCACCCGGGCCTGGTGGCGGCCGTGATCGAGGGTGGTGAGATCCGTGACCGGCAGTCGTGCGGGGCGGAGACCCCGGGCGGGCCGCCGCTGTCGACGGCGTCGGTCCTCTATGTGGCGTCGATCGCCAAGCAGTTCACCGCCGCCTGCGTAGCGCTCCTGGTGCTGGACGGCGTCCTCGGGGTCGATGACGATGTCCGGGGCTGGATCCCGGAGCTGCCGACGACCTGGGCCGGGGTCCGGCTCGTGGACCTGCTTTCGCACACCGCCGGGCTCGCCGATTCCGTGTCGGCGGACGCAGCCGGCGGGTTCGCCGTCGATCGGGCCTGCACGACCGCGCAGCGGATGTCCCTCGTCATCGCCGCCGGCCGACCGGTCGACCGCCCAGGTCTCGTGCACCGCTACGCCAATCACGGCTACGTCGTGCTGGCATCGGTCGTCGAGCGGGCATCGGGCCGTTCGCTCGGCTTCTTCGCCGCAGAGCGGATCTTCGGGCCGCTGGGGATGTCCCGCACCCGCTTCCTCGACGTGCCCGGACCGCCGATCGTGCCGGGATGGGCCGCCGACGGTGGGCGGGTCGACATCGCCTTCAGCTGCGTGGGCGACGGTGGGCTCGTCACCTGCATCGACGATCTCGCCCGCTGGGACGGTTGGCTGCCGACGTCGCGGCTGGCGCCGCGGCTGCTGTCCGGCCGGCCCGTCCTGCCCGACGGCACCTGGGCGCACGACGCCTGGGGCATCTCCATCCGCACCCACCACGGCCTGCGCATCGAGAGCCACGGCGGCGCCATCGACGGCTACCTCGCCAGCTACGTCCGGTTCCCCGAGCTCGGCACCTCGATCGTGGTCCTGGCCAACACCGACCGCTGGGGCGTCGAAGCTTTCGGCGCCATGGTCCGATCCTTCGCCGACCGACTCCTCGCCGATCGGCTCGACCTCTCGCTCCCGGGTTGGGACGTGACGCACGGCGTGCCCGTCGAATGAGCCGTCCCGGGCCCCGTCACGCGCCGTTCGTTCCTGCGATGCTCAGAATGTGCACAGATTCAGGGTGGGCGCTTCGATCCTGGTCCTCGTCGGCTTGGCGCTCACCGGTTGCGGGTCGAGCTCGCCGACCGGTGGCGCTCCGGTTGAAGCGGCACCGACCGTCGTCGAGCGCACGACGGCGGTGGGCCTGCACCTGAAGCTCACCGTCCAGCCGGTGTCCACGACCTCCGGCTGCGGGCCGACCTCGACCCGCACCGCCCACGCCGACCTCACCTTGCCCGCACCCAAGCCCAGCGCCGACGAGACGCGGACGTCGACGACGCCGGTGCGCGTCCCATCCGGGGACGAGGTCGTGGTGACCGACGTCGGCCCCATCCGGGTGCCGTACAGCTACTACGCCGTGGTCCGCGTCGGTCCGGACGTGGCGCAGGTCGAGGCCGAGAACGGCCCGGGCTCGACGACGGACCAGGCGGCGCCCGTGGGTGGTTGGGTGATGCTGACCCTCGACGGCGCGGTCGACGCCTACGCCCTGCGGGTGACCGATCTCGACGGCTCGAGCCGGGTCGGCTACCTGGTCGACGCCGGTTCGGCCTGCCAGCCGCTGCCCCGCCAGCCGGT
Source organism: Acidimicrobiales bacterium (assembly GCA_036496335.1). Taxonomy (GTDB): domain Bacteria; phylum Actinomycetota; class Acidimicrobiia; order Acidimicrobiales; family CADCSY01; genus JAEKLB01. The sequence continues at coordinate 1,635 of DASXLH010000005.1, read as the reverse complement.
CACCCCGTTGTGCCTGCCGGGGCAGTACCAGGTCTCCGTGGGCGGCGTGGCCGGGGCGAGCCAGTTGATGGAGATCGCCACGGTGACGCCCGTCGGCATCCCGACCTGCCTCCTGCGTGCGACGGCGGCCGGTGGCTTCACCCTCCCCGACGGCTCCGCCGACGGCGCCGTCGTCACCACCGACGTGGACTGGATCCTGCCGCTCCAGGTCGCCTGGCGGGCCGGGATCGACTGCTTCGCCAGGACCGAGATCCTGAACGTCGCCATCGGCGAGGTCCACGTCCGTCAGGACGCTCCTGGCTCCGACTGCACGGACTCGGCACTCGGCAACGCCGGCGCCATGAACCATCCGCTCAGCCTGTTCGGCGTGTCCTCGGCCGTCGATCCCACCACCGGCTGAGCCTCACGCCGACCCACTCGCTTCGAGGTGAGCCAGGACCCACACCGCAACGGCGGCCGCCGTGTCCTGCGGCCCTCCGATGCTCGTGTCGACCCGATCGCCGATGACCTCTCGCAGCCGACGACCGAACTCGGATTGGGCCTCGATGTCGCGACCTCTCCAGGCGGGGCGGGCCCCGAGCCGCTCGCGACGGAGTTCGTCGGGACAGTCGAGCAGGAGGAAGTGGATGTCCCCGATCCAGCGGCGGGCCGGCAGGTCCACCAGGTGGTTGGGCAGCAGGGGGCCCAGGAGCACCGTTGGTGCTCCTGCCTGGGCGACTCCGTGGGCGACCGACAGCCATGCGTCACGGAATGCCGGCCACCGAATCGGCTCATCGCCACTGAGGGCGCCGGCCGCGTCGAGCAGCAGGTCGACGTCGAAGGTCACACACCGTCCGGCGAGGAGGCGAGGGAGGGGAGCGAAGATCGCCGTCTTGCCCGAGCCGGAGGCACCCGTGACCACGAAGAGCGGCGCGAGGCCGGCATCGTCTGTTCGCCCGCAGATCGGGCAACGTGCGAGACCGTCGTGCGGCTCCATCACGGTCGGGCTCTCGCACGACCGGCAGTAGTGCATGCCGACAGCGTGACTCAGAGGGCGGTGGTGCGCCCTTGGGAAAGGAAGCTGCGATCGCCCCTTGGCAGTTACGGAGGGGCTCCGTCCGGGTCGGGGCGTGAGTGCTAATCCGGGTGGACGTGTCATGGAAGCCTTGTGCTGCTTGATGTTCTGGGCTTGGAAGGTCGATTGGTGTCCCACCTCATCGGTATGCTGCGAACATATGTTCGACGAGTTGGTAGGGGCGGTGGGCGGGTTGGAGATCCCCTCGCACGGCGACGCCTTGGCGGCGGTTGTCCGTCTGTGGGACCAGCTCGGCGCTCGGATCGCCACTGCCGTGGACGACTTCGACCGGTCTGGGGGATGGGAGATCGAGGGGGCCACGTCGATCACGGCCTGGTTGCGGGACCGGGGCGGTGTGTCACGGCCGCAGGCTGGTCAACTGTCGCGGACCGGCCGGCGCTTCCGGGAGCTGCTGGTGCTGGCCGCCGCAGCCAAGGACGGGACCCTGTCGGGCGGGCAGGTGCAGGCGGTGGTTTCCACCCTGACGGAGGCGACGGTGCCGGTGTTCGCCGCTCAGGAGGCCGAGCTGGTGCCGACGTTGGCGGTCCTGGGGCCGGCTGATCTGGTGTCGGTGTTGGGCC
>DASXLH010000004.1:0-1721 GCA_036496335.1 Acidimicrobiales bacterium | reverse complement strand
GGGCATGGGGCTGTCGTCGTAGGTCCAGGCCGCGTCGGTCGCCTCCCTCCCACCCCCCACCACGTGGAAGTGGGTAGCGGTGCCCCGGCTCGGGGAGCGCGAGGTGGTGGGCGATGGCTGGAGCACGCCGTCGGCCACGTCGCCTCGGGGCACGTAGTACTGCGGGTACGACGGCCCCTCCCACACGTAGAGGGCGTCGACGGTGTCGACCACCGGGACACCGCCGAAGAAGATGCGGACCCGCTTGTGACTCGGCTCGGTCCGGACCAGACCGCGTGGCTCGCTCATGGGTCACCTCCCCGTCGAGGACGACCATGCTCGCACCCCGCCCCGGCCTCGCCGGTCCGGCTGTCCCTCCCGGTCCGTAGGGTCGTCACCGATGACCGGGATGGTCGACGCCGGGGCGCCCGACATGAGGGCGGCCGAAATGAGAGCGGCCGACGTGACGGCGGCCTGGCAGCTCTCGCTGACGGGCGACGACGCCCCCCGTCCCGCCGCCGCCGTGCCGGTCCGACGCGGCCTGACCGGCGGCGCCTGGATCGAACACGCCCCCGGCTGGCTGGCGGGAGCCGACCGGGTCATGGCCGAGCTGGTCGACCGGGCCCCCTGGAAGCAACGTCAGCGCCCGATGTACGACCGCCAGGTCGTCGAGCCACGGCTCACGGCGTGGTGGAGCCTGAACCCGGACGGGGGCGCGTCCCGCCCCTCCGAGGGCGCCGGCCTGGAGTGCCTGCCCCCCGTTCTGCTCGAGTCGGCCGGTTTGCTGGCCGGCCGGTACGGCGTCGACATCGACTCGATCGGGGCCAACCTCTACCGCGACGGGCGCGACAGCGTGGCCTGGCACGGCGACACCATCCGCCACTCCCTGGCGGAGGCGGTCGTGGCGATCGTCTCGCTCGGCCAGCCCCGTCCCCTCCTGCTCCGGCCCACCGGCGGCGGGCGTTCGCTGCGGTTCGTGCTCGGGGGTGGCGACCTCTTCGTGATGGGTGGCACCGCCCAGCGCACGTGGCAGCACAGCGTGCCGAAGACCAGGTCGGCCGGGGCTCGCATCAGCGTCACCTACCGGCACTCGCGCTGAGCCCGGCGCACCCTCCCGTCAGGCCGAGCCCTCCCCCGCGGTCTGGGGCGGTCGCTCCTCGAGGCTCGGGGTCGGGTGCTTCCGGAGGTGGCCCGTCTCGGCGTCGTAGATGTCCCGCACGATCACGCTGACCACGCCGGCGGCCGGGATGGCAAGCAGGGCGCCGAGGAAGCCCGCCAGCTCGACACCGACGAGCACGCTCACGAGGACGGTGAGCGGGCTCACGTTGACCGTCCTCGACATGATGTTCACCTGCAGGACGTGGTTCTCGAACTGCTGGTAGGCGATGTAGAAGACCAGGACCACGATGCCGGCCACGACCGAGTGCAGGAACGCCAGTCCCACGGTGACGATGGCTCCCAATGTCGCCCCCACCAGCGGGATGAGGTCGGTGAAGGCCACCCAGAGCGCCAGCACCTCGGCGTAGGGCACGCCCAGGATCTTGAGCAGGACGTAGGTGAGCGTGCCGGCGATGGCGCTGATGAGGAGGTTGCCGAACATGTAGCCGCTGACCGCCCGCGCCGCGTCGATGGCCACGGCCCGGACCCGGGACCGGTGCGCCTCGGGCACCAGGAGCAACGCCCCTCGTGACAGTTGGGGACCGCGGAGCAGCATCAGGCAGGTGAGCACGAGGATGGTCACG
>DASXLH010000003.1:0-7312 GCA_036496335.1 Acidimicrobiales bacterium | reverse complement strand
CTCGCCTACAAGACGATGACGCCGAAGCGTCCGACCACTGCGGCCCGCGACGACTCGGTAATGAACGCTGGTGGCTGCCAGCCATCGGATCCCTTCCGCTCGCATCGATCACGCCTGCCGCTGTCCGGGCCGTCGTCGAGGAGATGGCGAAGACGTTGGCGCCAGCGACCGTGAGGACGAACTATGGAGTGGTGCGCGCTGTCCTGGGCGCGGCGGTCGACGCTGACCGCATCGGGCGGTCTCCATGCCGTGGCGTCAAGATGCCCGCCGAGAAGCGACAGGGTCCACGGTTCGTGTCCGCCGACGAACTGCGGCGGCTGGCCGATGCAATGCCAGAGCAGTACCGCGCGACCGTCTACCTGGCCGGCGTGCTCGGACTGCGATGGTCGGAGGTGGCCGGACTGAGGGTCGGCCGAATCGACCTACGGCACACCGTGACCGTCGCCGAGACGGTCGCTGAGGTCGAAGGACGGTTGATCTTCGCTGACGTGAAGACGAGATCCGCGCGGCGCACGATCGGTACTCCGCAGGTTGTGCTCGATGTGCTCGCCGAGCATCTGGCAAATCGCGGTCGACCCGGTCCAACCGCACTCGTGTTCGTAGCGCCCGGCGGTGGGCCGATGCGGGCTGGCAACTTTCGCCGCCGAGTTTGGGCACCCGCGGTCCGCACCGCCAAGCTGGACGGGCTGACCTTTCACGGCCTGCGGCACTCCGCTGTCGGGTTCATGATCGAGCTGGGTGCCTACCCGCGCGTCATGCAGCAACGCATGGGCCATGCGTCCTACCGGACGACGATGGATGTCTACGGATCGGTACTGCCGGCGGTCGATGACGCTGTCACAAACGAACTTGGCGAGCTGTTCAACGACTCCCGTGTCACATCTGTGTCATCGACAGCCGCGACCTGACTTCACCTGACCTCGTACAAGCCTCTGACCAGGGCAGGAAGGCGTGGAGGTGAGCGGATTCGAACCGCCGACTTCTACGTTGCGAACGTAGCGCTCTGCCAACTGAGCTACACCCCCGAAGGGAGCGGCGAGCCTACCAAGCGGTGTGGTGGGGCTAGCTGCCCGAGCGGTGCAGCAACAGGGCCGGCTCCGGTGCCAGCGAGCCGGTGCTGGGCAGGTAGCGGACCTTGGCCTCGCGCTCGGCGGCCAGCGCCCGAACCCGGGCGAGGAGGAGCAGGTAGGCGAGGAAGAGGCCGTCGAAGAAGAGCTGGACGTACAGCATCATCTCCTGGTGGAAGACCACCGTCTGCACCATCGTGACGGTCATGGCCACCAGCAGGAGGATGAGCACCTCACGCCGACGCTTGGAGACCTGGGCCCGGGACGAGATGGGCGTGACCGGTCGGGCCGGCCGGCCCCTGGTGCTAGGCGAGGTGCGCTCGAGCACCGAGAGCTGGTTGCGGATGGCGCCCACCGAATCGGCGGGGCCGCGCTCGGCGCGTGACCGGACAACCTGGGGGATCAGGAACACCGCCCACACGATTGCCAGGAACAGCAGGACCACCAGCGACACGCTCCGCCTCGGCTTCTGATCGGGACCGTACCGACGCCCCACCGCTGACGGGTGGATGGTCGGTGCACGATCGGAGGGTGAGGAACGATTTCGTTCCTGCTACGAACGTTGCGGTTCTACTACGGAACGGACAAAGGGATCAAGGCGTCCACCTCCGTGACACACGGTGTTCACAGAGCGAATCGGCCAATCCGAGGGTCAGTCGTCTCCGTCGTCGGCGGCGGGGCGCCGGAAGGTGCCGCTGCGGCCGCCGGTCTTCTCCCAGAGGGCCAGGTCGCCCACCACCATCGAGCGATCGGCCGACTTGCACATGTCGTAGACGGTCAGGGCGGCCACGGAGCAGGCCGTCATCGCCTCCATCTCGACACCGGTCCGGTCGACGGTGTCGACCTGCGCCTCGATCTCGATCCAGGTCTCGTCGATGGTGAAGTTGACGTAGACCGCCCCGATGGTGAGCTGATGGCACAGCGGGATCAGATCGGGGGTCCGCTTGGCCGCCTGGATGCCGGCCACCCGGGCCACGGCCAGGACGTCGCCCTTGGTCACCGCACCGCGAGCCACCAGGGCGGTGGTCTCGGGCGCCATGTAGACGCGGCACTTCGCGATCGCCCGCCGGTGGGTGGGCTCCTTGGGGGTGACGTCGACCATGCGGGCCCGGCCCAGCGGATCGAGGTGGGTGAGCCCGCGGTCAGACATTGGCCCGGATTGTAGGTGGCCGGCGACAGGTGACCCCGCTCCGCCACCTGTGGCCAACACCCTGACGGGTATCTGACTGCACGAGCTGGGGTTCAGCCGCCGATCTGACTCATGGAGCGGGGGGGCTGGACGAAGGTGACCGTCCCGATGCCGTGCCCGGCCCACTTCCCGGCCACGCAGCTCGCCATGGCCGAGGCCACGTCGTCGTCGCTGCCGCCGCCCCGGAGGATGGCTCGCAGGTCGGTCTCCTCGATGGAGAACAGGCAGGCCCGCAGCTTGCCGTCGGCGGTGAGGCGCACCCGGTCGCAGCTGGGGCAGAACGGCGCCGTCACGCTAGGGATCACGCCAACACGTCCCCGGCCGTCGGCATAGTCCCAGGCCTCCGCCGGATCGCTGCCCCGGGTGACCGCCACCATCGGGTGGACCGCCGCGATCGCCTCCAGGATCTCCTCCCCCGGCACCACCCGGCCAGGCTGCCACGTGTGCCCTCCGTCGAGCGGCATCCACTCGATGAAGCGCACCTCGACGCCGAGCCGGCGGCCGAGCTCGGCGAAGTCGAGGATCTCGTCCCGGTTGACGCCGTCCATGCACACCACGTTGACCTTGACCGGGTCGAAGCCGACCTCGAGGGCGGCGTCGATCCCGTCGAGGACGGCCTCGAGCTCGTCTCGGCGGGTGAGCTCGATGAACCGGTCGCGGCGGAGGGAGTCGAGCGAGATGTTGACCCGGCGCAGGCCGGCGGCCCGCAGGTCGGGCGCCAGCGATCGCAGCGTGGCTCCATTGGTGGTCATCGACAGGTCGACGTCCAGGCGGGCCAGTTGCTCGACCAGCACCGGCAGCCGGTGCCGGACGGTCGGCTCGCCGCCGGTGAGGCGGATGGAGTCGATGCCGAAGTGCTCGACCGCCACCGTCGCCACCCGGGTGATCTCCTCGAAGGAGAGCACCTCGCTCCGGGGGAGCCACTCCATGCCCTCCTCGGGCATGCAGTAGGTGCAGCGGAAGTTGCAGCGGTCGGTGATCGAGATCCGCAGGTCGCGGTGCACGCGCCCATATGTGTCGACCAGCGGTTCCACCCCCTCAGGCTACGCCTTGGCGGGGGCAACCTCCCTGGTGGCCATCACCGTTCTCTGTCGAGACGGACCGGCGGTCAGCCCCACGCCAGCAACAGGGTCCGGACCTCGCCACCGGGTTCGACGCCGGTGCCGTCCGGTACCAGGGCGAGGGCGTTGGCGGCGGCCATGGCGGTCAGCTGGTGGGAGCCCTGGCCACCGGCGGAGCGGACGGTCCAACGGCCGCGGTCGTCCGCCGAGGCCACCACCCGGTTGAGATGGAGCTTGCCGTCGGCGCTCCGGCGGAACCCGTCCTCGGTGGTGGCCCACACCGACGGGCGGTCGATCGTCGTGCAGCCGGCCATCCTGCGCAGCAACGGCCGGGCGAACAGCTCGTAGGAGACCATCGACGACACCGGGTTGCCTGGCAGGCCGATGACCGGGACGCCGTCGACGACCCCGGCCGCCAGCGGCTTGGCCGGCTTGATCGCGATCTGGAGCCACCGCATCTCCCCGATGCGGTCGAGCACGACCTTCACGAAGTCGAGATCGCCCATCGAGACCCCGCCACTGGTCAGCACCAGGTCGCAGCGGGCGACCCCGTCGCGCAACGCCTTGGTCACCGACTCCTCGTCGTCGGTGGCGATGCCGAGATCGATCGGCTCGAACCCCGAACGCCGGAGAAGTCCCAGCAGGGCCGGACGGTTGGCCTCCCGGATCTGACCCGGCCGCAGCGCGCCGCCCCCTTCGACCAGCTCGTCGCCGGTCGACAGCACACCCACCCGGGGTCGGGGGTAGACGCGTACGGCCTCGACCCCCACGCTGGCCAGCACGCCGAGGTGCCCGGGACCGAGCTCGACGTCGGCGTCCACGACCACGTCGCCGGGACGGACGTCGTCGCCGGCCGGGCGGATGCTGGTCCCGGGTGCGACGGCCACCCCGATGCGGACCCGCCCGCCGGATCCGTCCCCGTCGCCGGACACCTCGGCGGTGTCCTCCACCATGACCACGGCGTCGGCTCCCGGAGGGATGGGCGCACCCGTCATGATGCGGATCGCCTCACCCGGTCCGACCGGCTGAAGGGGCGGGGAGCCGGCCGCGAGCATCCCGACCACCCGGAGCTCCGCCGGCGCGCCGGTCGTGTCGGCGGCCTGCACCGCGTAGCCGTCGACGGCGGTGTTGGCGAACGGCGGCACCGCCTCGGGGGAGCGGACCTCGTCGGCGGTGACCAGACCGAGGGCGTCGGCGAGCGGCACCTCCACGGCCTCGAGCCGCCCGGCGAGGCCGAGGACGAAGGCGCGGGCTTCTTCGAGGGGGACCATCCCTGTCAGTCTGGCCCGGGTCCCCTCGGTCTGCTCCGCCGGTGACAAGCCAACGGACCTCCTCAGGCCAGCCCGCGCTCCCGCACGAAGGCGGTGAGGAAGGCCCGGAAGGCCGGCCCCATGTCCGGCCGGTCGGCGGCGAGGGCGACCGCCGCCTGCAGGAAGTCGAGTGGGGTGCCGACGTCGTAGCGGCCGGTGTCGAAGATCGAGGCGAACACCGGCTCCCGCTCGATCAGCAGGGCGATCCCGTCGGTGAGCTGGATCTCCCCGCCGCGACCGGGCGTCACCTTCTCGAGGCACTCGAAGATGGTGGGGCTGAACACGTACCGGCCGGTGGCAATGAAGTTCGACGGCGCCTCCGCCACCGACGGCTTCTCCACCACGCCCCGCAGCGGCAGGAGGCCGTCGTCGACCGCCTCGGCGCCCACGTCGGCGACGCCGTAGGCGCTCACCTCCTCACGGGGAACCTCCCGGAAGGCCACCACCGAGCCGGCGTGGTCGTCGTAGGCCGCGATCATCCGCTTGAGGAGGGCGGCGTCGTCGATCATGAGATCGTCCGGGAGCAGCACCGCGAACGGCTCGTCACCGACGAAGGCCCGTCCGATCGAGACGGCATGGCCTAGCCCGAGGGCCTCACCCTGGCGCACGTAGTGGAGTCGGGCGAGATCGTCGGTGGCCCGCAGCTGGGCCAGGGCGGCGGTCTTGCCGGACTGCTCCAGCTCGCGCTCGAGCTCGGGGGCCCGGTCGAAGTGGTCGGAGACGCCTCGGGTGCTGCGCCCGGTGATCACGAGGATGTCGGTGATCCCGGCGGACGTGGCCTCCTCGACCACGTACTGGATGGCCGGCTTGTCGAGCAACGCCAGCATCGCCTTCGGCTGCGCCTTGGTGGCGGGCAGGAAGCGGGTGGCGTTCCCCGCGGCGGGGATCACGGCCTTGCGGACGGTGGCGCTCATCGAGGTTCGGCTCCGGGCGTCGACGGATGGTGCGGGATCGGTATCGGCGCGTCAGCCCCCGAGGAAGAGGGGAGACCGGCCTGGACGGTGTGCTCTGCACCCTGCGCCAGCCGGCCGATGTTGCCGGCGTGACGGACCAGCACCATCGCCGCCATCAGCCCGACCACCACCAGTTCCCCGCCGTCGACCCCGGCGACCAGGACACCGGCTACCAGCACCGCCGTCGCCGCCAGGGAGGCCACGGAGGCGACCGAGGTGACGGCGAGGATGGCGATCCAGACCACGGCCGCAGCCGCCGTCGCCAGCGGGAACAGGACCCCCATCGCTCCGGCCGCCGTGGCCACCCCCTTGCCTCCTCGGAAGCGCCGGGTCGCCGGCGCCACGTGACCGACCACCGCCGCCAAGCCGGCGACCAGGCCGAGCAAGCGGCCGCCGACCGCCAGCCCGAGCCCCGCCGCCAGGGCGCCCTTGGCCACATCGCCGATCAGGACGGCGGCACCGGCACGCCGCCCGGTGGTCCGGTAGACGTTCGACGCACCCGGATTCCCCGAGCCGGAGGCAGTGGGATCGACCCCGAACCGGCCGGCCACGACCCGGGCCACCGGCAGGCAGCCGAGCAAGTAGCTCAGCACGACCACCCCCAGCACCTGGGCCACGGGGGCGAATGCTACGGCCGCACCCGCGGACCACCGCACTGGGGGCACGGCCGGCACCCGTTCCCGGGGCACCCGGCCCGGAACCATGGGCTGGCGGGGAGGCCGGTACACTTGGCACTCGCCGTTCGCGAGTGCCAAAACGCGTCCCGCTCCCGCGGGAGCCGCTCCGGCCCGCCGCTGTTCCCGAGCCAGGAGCGTCGATGCCCACCTACGAGTACCTCTGCAAGAGCTGCGGGGAACGCCTCGAGGTCCAGCAGTCCTTCACCGACGACGCACTCACCGAGTGCCCCCGCTGTGAGGGTCCTCTGCGCAAGGTCTTCGGCAATGTCGGCATCACCTTCAAGGGCAGCGGCTTCTACAAGACCGACAGCCGCTCCGGCTCGAAGTCGTCCTCCGGCACGTCGAGCTCGTCCCGGGAGCCGGCCTCCGGGTCGGGTTCCGACAGCTCGTCCTCGTCAGGTGGGAGCGAGTCCTCGAGCCCCGCCTCGTCGGAGTCCTCGTCGTCGGGTTCCGGCGACAAGACGGCGACGACCTCGCCGGCCACCTAGCCCGGCCGCTCCTCCGACGCCCCGGCCCGGGTCTGACCCGGACCGGCGCCCGCACTTCCCCGACCTTCCCCCTCACCGCCGCCCTTCGGGGGAGCTCCGCCATGCCCAGCCTCGTCCGTCCGTCCCTGCGGCCCCGCCGTCGACTCCGGGGACCGGTCCCCCACTGGGCGGTGGTGACGGCCGTCGCCCTCGTCCCTGCCCTGGTCGTCGGCCGCCTGGCCACCGGGGTCGAAGCCGAGCGAAGACGGTGGGGCCCGGGCCTGCCCACCGTGGTCGCCGTCGACGACATCCCGTCGGGAGCCATCCTGACGTCGGCCGAGGTCGAGGTCCGGCGGCTCCCGGCCGGTGCCCGCCCACGCGACGCCCTGGCGGCGCTTCCGCCCGGCTCGGTGGCCTCGGCCGAGCTGGCCGCCGGGGAGGCGGTGGTCTCGTCCCGCCTGGCCCCGGCCGGTACGTCGCCGGTGGCGGCTCGCCTCCCGGGCGGCACCCGCGGCATCGCAGTGGCGACCGACGGCGGGCTGCACCTCCGGGTCGGTGACCACGTCGACGTGCTCACCACCCTCGACA
>DASXLH010000002.1:0-3859 GCA_036496335.1 Acidimicrobiales bacterium | reverse complement strand
CACGACGCCTTCGTCGGGTCCGAGACGGTGCTCTCCTCCATGACCGAGGAGCTGCGGGCGATGGTCGGACCGGTCGCCCACGACCTCCTGTTGGCGGCGCTGGCCGAGCGGGTGGCGCCGCCGTTGCCCCATCCGGCAGTGGCCGTGGCCGTCGGCGCGCCGGCCCGTCGCCCGCGGTCCTGAGAGGACCGACCGGGCGGTCTCAGCGCCCGACGCGCCGGCGGTCCTGCTCCCGCAGGAGGCGCTTGCGCACCCGCAGATGGCGGGGGGTGATCTCCACCAGCTCGTCCTCGGCGATGAACTCGATGGCCGACTCGATGGTCAGCTCTCGGGGTGGCACCAGCTTGATGGCGTCGTCGGCGGCGTGCGTCCGGATGTTGGTCTTCTGCTTCTCCCGGACGATGTTCACCACCATGTCCCCGGGACGGGAGTTCTCCCCCACGACCATGCCCTCGTAGACGTTCTCCCCCGGCGCGACCAGCATCTCGCCCCGCTGCTGGAGGTTGTCGAGCGCGTAGCCCGTGGTCGCTCCTGGCCGGTCGGCCACCATGGCCCCACCCTTGCGGCTGGGCAGGCCGCCGACCCAGGGCACCCAGCCCCGGTGACGGGTGTGGAGCAGGATCGTGCCCCGGGTGGCGGTCAGCAGCTCGGAGCGGAGCCCGAGCAGCCCCCGGGCCGGGGCCTCGAAGGTGACCACCGTCCGGCCGGGATCACCGGGGCGCAGGTCGAGGACCTTGCCCTTTCGGGGGGCCAGTGCCTGGGTGACGGTCCCCACGTGCTCGTCGGGGACGTCGGCGATGCCCTCCTCGAGCGGCTCGTGGCGCTTGCCGTCGATGTCCCGGGTGATCACCTCGGGCCGGCTGACCTCGAGCTCGTAGCCCTCCCGGCGCATCGACTCGATGAGGACGGCCAGCTGGAGCTCCCCTCGCCCCGCCACCTGGATCACGTCGGGGGTCTCGGTGTCCTCGATGCGGATGGCGACGTTGCCGAGCACCTCCCGGGTCAGGCGGTCGCGGATGTGGCGGGAGGTGACGTAGGCGCCGTCCTTGCCCGACAGGGGCGAGCTGTTGGGACCGAACGTCATCCGCAGCACCGGTTCGTCGACGTCGAGGCGCGGAAGCGGATCGGGGTCGGACGGGTCGGCGATGGTGTCGCCGATCTCGACCTCGGGGAACCCGGCCAGCACGAACAGGTCGCCGGCCACCAGCTCGGCGGCCTCGGTGCGGCCGAGGCCCTCGATGCCCAGGACCTGCGCCGGCTTGCGGGGCGGCGGGTTGACCCCGGCCTTGACCAGCGCCACCGGGCGGTCGGCCCGCAGTGTGCCCCGCATCACCCGTCCGATGGCCAACCGTCCCAGGTACTCGCTGGCGTCGAGGTTGGTCACGAGCGCCTGCAACGGTGCGGCCGGGTCGCCGATGGGGGCCGGGATGGTGCGCAGCAGCGTGTCGAGTAGCGGGGCCAGATCCGCTGCCACCGGCGGCATGCCGACCCCCACCATCGAACGACCCTCCCGGGCGATGGCCGACACCACGGGGAAGTCGATGTGGTGGTCGGCGACCTCGAGGTCGAGGAAGAGCTGGTACACCTCGTCCAGCACGGCCTCCGCCCTGGCGTCGGGCCGGTCGACCTTGTTGAGCACGACCACGGCGGGCAGATCGAGGGCGACGGCCTTCGAGAGGACGTAGCGGGTCTGCGGCAGCGGTCCCTCGGCGGCGTCGACCAGGAGCAGCACACCGTCGACCATGGTCAGCGCCCGCTCGACCTCCCCGCCGAAGTCGGCGTGCCCGGGTGTGTCGACCAGGTTGATCTTGGCGTCACGCCAGTGCACCGACGCGGCCTTGGCCAGGATCGTGATCCCCCGCTCCCGTTCCTGGTCGTTCGAGTCCATGACGCGGTCGACCAGCGTCGTGTGCGCGTCGAAGGTGCCGGTGGCACGGAGGATGGCGTCGACGAGGGTCGTCTTGCCGTGGTCGACGTGGGCGACCAGGGCGACGTTGCGGAGTGCGGGGGGTGTGGACACGGGGTCGCCAGCCTACGGGGGTTGGGGCTCCCCTCCGGGATCAGACCTCGGACTCCTCCTCGAGGGCGTCGTGGAGGCACCAGGTGGCGTGATCCGTACCGGGCTCCGCGCCGCACTCGGGGCATGGCTCGATCTGGACGAAGCCGACATCGTCGAGTTGCAGCGGAGCCGAGGTGTGCTTGACCGCGCGCGCCTCTTCGTAGCGGCGATGTCGACCCTTCTTGACCACGGGCTCTCCCGGGAGTGTGTTTGAACCTGACAGCAGTCTACCGTCGGCGCCGCCAACGGGTCAGCACCCTGGCTCGACGCGTCCAGCCGAGCTGCTGCACCTGATGCACGATCAGGCGGGTCGGCCCTCGGCGTCGAGATAGTCCTCGACGATGACCCCGGCGGCCACGAGCCCGTCGTACACCGGCGGGTCGAGACCCAGGATCTTGCCGAACACGTAGCGGTTGTCCTCGCCCAGCCCGGGCGCACCGCGGTCCCAGACCAGGGGCAGGCCCCGGAAGGCGTGGCCCAGGTGCAGGTGGCGGCCGACGTCGGTGCTGGTCAGGGGCCGGATCCAGCTGCGGACGGCGACGTTGGCATCCTCGAGGAGCAGGTCGTTGTCGAGCTCGGGACCGGCGGCGACGCCGGCGGCTTGGAGGAGGTGGAACGCCTCCAGCATGTCGTGCTCCGCCGTCCAGGCCCCGATGAGCTCGTCGATGTCGTCGTGGTGGGCCGACCGGCCGGCGAGGTCGGCGAAGCGGGGGTCGGCGGCGAGCTCCGGTGGCCCGAGGACCCCGGCCAGGGCGGCCCACGCCTGGTCGTCGCCGACGGACACGGCCAGCCACTGCTTCGGGTCGCGACACCGGTACATGCCCTGGGGCGCCCGGTCGGCGACCCGGTTCCCGATGCGGACGGGCTCGATGCCCAGCTGGCAGTCGACGAAGACGTCGCCGAGCTGGTTGAGGACGTTCTCCATCTGGGCCAACTCGACCACCTGGCCCCGACCCGTGACGTCGCGATAGTGCAGCGCGGCCATCACCGCGAAGGCCCCGGCCGGACCGGTGGCGGCGTCCATGTAGGTCGTCGCCGGCGTCTCGATGGGTGAGGAGCCGGCGTGCCCGGTGAGGTGGGCGAGCCCGGACAGGCCGTCGAACTGGGCGCCGAAGCCGGTGTAGGCCGACCAGTCCCCCGTCAGCCCGGCGGGCGGGATCCGCAGCACGATCAGCCGTGGGTTCCGGTCGAGCAGTTCACTTTCGTGGATCCCCATCTGGTGCAGGGTCGAGGCCTTGAGGTTCTCGACGAAGACGTCGGCGGTGTCGACGAGGCGCAGCAGGAGCTCGCGGGCCTCGGGCCGGCGGGGGTCGAGGGTGCAGGAGAGCTTGTTCCGGGCGATCGAGTTGTTGAGCGCGTGCCGGTTGAAGGGCCGGTCGGGACGGCCTTCGGCCAACGGGCCGTACGAGGACAGCAGGCTCCCGAGGAGCATCGAGGAATCCGGACGGGGCACGTAGCCCTTCGTGGTCGGCGGGAACACCGACGGGTTCTCGACCCGGACGACCTCGGCGCCGAGGTCGGCGAGGAGCAGGGTGACGAACGGACCCGACCACACGGTGGTGAGGTCGAGGACCCGCACGCCCCGCAACGGCGGCTGGTCGGACCGGGTGCGACCGGATGGCGCTGGCCGGGTCCGGGCGACGCCCTCCGGGGACCCGACCTCGTCATCGTGCTCGCCCAGCGCCGGGGGCCGGCGGCGCAGGTGCCAGCCGCCCTCGGCGTGGCGGTAGGGAGGGCCGGGGAGGCGCAACGGTCCGAGGTCGTCGTCCTCGATGTCCACCCAGAACCCGCGCTGGAAGA
>DASXLH010000001.1:0-9801 GCA_036496335.1 Acidimicrobiales bacterium | reverse complement strand
CCGGCGCTCACCACCAGGTCGACCTCGTGCTTGCGCAGGACGTCGATCACCTGCTCGGTGTACGCAGCGCGGTCGAACTGGGCCGAGAAGTCGGTTCGCTCCACCAGCTCGGTGCGCACCCCGCGTGTCTCGGCCACCTCGAGCGCGCCGCACAGCCGGTCGGTGACGACGACTTCCACGGGGATGCCGTCGGTGAGGATGGCATCGAGGATCGTGCCGCTGCCCGACGCCAGGACCCCGACCCGCACCTGCGCCACGGTACCAGTGGGCCCCCGGCCGCTCTCCGGTCGTCCCGGTTGCCTACCTTCGCTCGATGCGGCGGTAGCCGGCGGGCTCGTTCCACCACTCGATCACGAGATGGTCTCCGGCCGGGAGCAGGAAGCCGATCTCGTCGACGTCGACCTTGAACAGGTCGAAGGTGCCGGGTTCCGGGTGCTCGCCGCCGCCCGCTCCCAACAGCTGCCCGAAGGCGGCGTGGACCGCCGGATCGTCGACCAGCACAGCTCGGCCGGCCACCTTGGCGTCACCCGCCGCGACCTGCTTGTCGACGGTGGCGGCGTGCAGCGCGAGCCGGCCGTCACGGCGCAGGTCGGCGCCCTTGCGGGCGTCCTCCATGGAGCCCAGCCACAGCTCGCCGAGCCCGAAGGTGGGTTCGATGCCGGTGATGCGGGGCGAACCGTCGGCCCGGAGCGTGGCCAGGAACCCGAGCCCGGTCGCCTCGAACCGGGCTCGGACCCGCTCGGCCAGATCACCGATCTCGCCGCCTGCCGCCGTCAGTTCAGCCCAGCTCGCCACGCCCTCATCCTGCCCGAGGGGTATGACACGGAACGGCCCACGGTGGATCACCTCGTCACGCCGAACGACAGCTGTTCGCCGGTCTCCTCGAACAGGTCAGCGGTGAGGGCAGTAGGGCGTTGCGCTCGAATCTCCGCTCGCTCGTCGAGCAGGCGCTTGCCTGCCACGTAGAACCGGCCCTTCGTCTCACCTTGTGGAACCAAGAGTCCAGCGTTCACCAGAGAACGAAGGTCGCGACTAGCGGTGGGCACGTCAATCTCGAAGCCCTCCGACTCCTGCGCTGTCGACCGGTACGACCAGTTGCGGATCCTCCGCCCACGGGCCGCGTCCGATAAGGGGCCAACGGACCGTGGAGCAACCTTCGCCTCCCTCGCGATCACCTCGCATCTGTCCCACAACTCCTCCGCCTCACGCACACGCCACAGGGTTCGCTGTCCCTGCTGGTAGTGCGCGTTCAAGCAGAAGCGCACCCATGGGCGGGCGTCGTTCCCGGGCTGCCATGAACCTCGTCCGACTGACCCCAAGACCTCGTAGTAGGCGAGGGTGGTCCTGCCGAGGTGCTCCTCGATCGAGGAAAACACAGGAGCGACGATCTTCTCTCTCGCCAGGACCATGGTTTGCAAGCAGCGGGCCATCCGACCGTTCCCATCCTTGAACGGGTGGATCATCACCAGATTCAGGTGGGCCATAGCGGCTCCGACCAGAACTGGGGCGTCGTGGTCTCCAAGCGAGTCGATGAGTTCGCTTACGAGCGGCTCGACCTGCGCGGCGTCAGGCCCTTCGTAGACGACGGCATCGTCCGACTCTCGGCGGACGTAGACGTCCCCCTTCCGCCAACGACCCGGCCGTTTGCTCAGGTCGTACTTGACCATCATGAAATGCAACGAACGCAGAAGGCTCTCGTCGATCGTCACATCGTCATCGTCCGCCAACTGGAGGACATAGGTGAGCGCGTCGTTGTATCCCTGGAGCGCGTGGACAGTCTCCGTCGCCGCGTCCATGGCCTCTTCGTCCTCGACGGCGGCCAGTACGTCGTCCAGCGATGCGTCGTATCCCTCGATCGAGTTGGAACCTTGTACGTGGCGCGCTTGGATCAGACGACGTAGCGGGCCGTACCAGCGGCGCGGCTCAGCCACGCGGTGGCGCAGCTGGGTCCGCAGATCATCGATGTGGGCGATCGCCGCCATCTCTGCGGCGCCGAGATCAGGGGCGGAGTAGATCACCCGGACAGTATATGAATGATTCTGGGGAATGAGAGGATGATTCGTACATTCATACGTCCTGTTCTACAGGACGAGAAGAAAGGACGAGCGAAACAGTCCTAGGCAGGAACGAGCTGGCTGAGCCCGGCGCGGAGCCCGTCGACGATCTCCGCCAGGCGCTGGGCCCAGCCGTTGTCCTCGCCCTCGACCGTCGGCGCGGCGCCGGTCCGGTCGCCGATGACGATCACCTCGTCGAGCCCGTCGGGACCGGCGACGACGGCTTCCCAGGGCACGCCGCCGGCCTGGAACCGGCAGTCACCCATCTCGATCGTCTCGCCGCCTCGCTGGTGCGAGCCGCTGATCACGCACCGGAAGACGTCGCTGCCGAAGGTCATGGCCGGGGTCGCCACCGCGCCGGCCGGGGTGCGCTGGAGGATGTAGATCGGCCCGACGTCGTGCACCGCCATCAGCTGGACGGCGATGCGGCCGCCGTCGCCGACCGGTAGCCAGGTGTCGGCTTCGCCGAAGTCGCCGTCGATGTGCTGCACCTTGCTCCAGGGCTTGTCGATGGTGGTGACCAGGCCGTCGACACCGGGGTCGTCGACCGGCAGGATCTCGGGAAGGAGGTCGCCGTACATCGCCTTGGTGCGCTCCAGGGCCTCCTCGTTCTCGACCTGGGCCCGCAGCTCCGGGTTGGTGGGCCGCACCCGGCTCCCCCGCCGGTCGGCGAAGGAGATGATCCGCCAGTTGCCCTCGACGTGGGGAGCGTCGCCGTCGGCACCGTAGGGACGGGCCGAGCGCTGCAGCCGGAACTCGCCGTGGTGGTAGCGCTCCTGACCGACCCACAGCTCGCCCTTCATGACGATCCGGAAGTTGTCGCAGGGATGGCTGTGGGCCGGGGTCAGATCGGTCGGCCCGGCCAGCTCCTCCGGCGTCGACGGCCCGTCGAAGAACAGCCCGATCATCGGCCCGTAGAGCGGATCGCCGATGCCGATGAGCATCGGCATGTGGGAGCGCTCGCTGAGCGGGCCCTTCCGGTACGACAGGTCGAAGGCATCCCCCGGGATGTCGTAGCCCAACGAGACGATCATGCCGCTCCCCCGTTCCTCCGCCATGACCCGGCGGCTGCGCTCAGACTAGGACGAGATGCTCAGGAGCCGAGCCGAAAGGCGAGGCACCCAATGAACACAGTGCCCTGTTTCGGCGCCTTGGCGCCGAAACGAAGACTCGTTCCGCTCCAACGCCCGACCTATCCGCTCAAGTCCTCAAGTGTCGGGCGTGAACACCCGGCGGGCGAATCGCCAGCGGCCGTCGACGCGTCGCACCGAGTCGACATAGACGCCCGTGGTCATGACCGCGGCGGGCTTGCCGGCCAGGATGAAGAGGTAGGACTTGACGGTGGCCTGGTCGCCGTCGAGCTCGATGATCTCGTTGGCGATCACGTGGCGCAGGCCGACGGGGACGCCGTCGGCGAAGGCCCGCAGCTCGTCGGGGCCCTGCATGGCCCGACCGCCGGCGTCGAAGACCCCGTCGTCGGTGAACAGACCCACCCACTCGTCGGACTGGTGGGCGTCGATGGTGTGGTTGTACCGGGCCAGCAGCTCCCGGATCTCTTCACGGTCCTCGATCTCGGCGACGGTGCCCATGCGGCGGCCTTACAGGCCCTTGACGATGTCGGCCATCAGGTCGCCGACCTCGGTGGGGTTGAGGCCGACGGCCACGCCCGCTTCGCGGAGGGCGTCCATCTTCCCCTTGGCCGTTCCCTTCCCACCGGAGACGATGGCGCCGGCGTGGCCCATCTTCTTGCCAGGAGGGGCGGTCACCCCGGCCACATAGGCGGCCACCGGCTTGTCCATCTTGGTGGCGATGTACTCGGCCGCCTCCTCCTCCGCCGAACCGCCGATCTCGCCGAACATGATCACCGACTTGGTGTCGGGGTCGGCCTGGAAGGCCTCGAGGCAGTCGATGAAGCTGGTGCCGGGAACCGGATCTCCACCGATGCCCACACAGGTGGTGACGCCGATGCCCTTCTGGCCGAGCTCGGCCAGGGCCTGGTAGGTGAGGGTGCCCGACCGGCTCACGATGCCGACCGGTCCGCCGGGCAGCGCCACCTCGGCCGGGATGAAGCCGATGTTGCACTCCCCCACGGTGACCAGACCGGGGCAGTTCGGCCCGAGCACCCGGGTGCCGGGGAAGTCGTCGCGGATCTTGTTGTAGAAGTACGCCTCGTCCTGGGCGGGTATGCCCTCGGTGAGGCAGATGGCCAGCTCGATGCCGGCCTCGGCTGCCTCGAGCACGGCCGAGGGCGCACCCCCCGCGGGCACCAGGATCATCGAGACGGTGGCGCCGGTGGCCTCCCGGGCCTCGGCCACGGAGGCGAAGACGGGGATCCCCTCCACGTCGGTGCCGGCCTTCTTGGGGTTGACGCCCCCCACCACCTGGGTGCCGTACTCACGGTTGCGCAGGGCGTAGAAGCGGCCCTGCGAGCCGGTGATCCCCTGGACGATGACCTTGGTGTCGCGGTTGACGAAGATCGACATCGGACTAGTTCCTTCCCGCCAGCTCGACGGCCTTGCGGGCAGCGTCGATCATCGTCGGCTGCGAGATCAGCCGATCGGACTCGTGCTCGGCCAGGATGGCCCGGCCCTGCTCGGCGTTGGTGCCGTCGAGACGGATGACGATCGGCGACGAGATGTCGACCCGGCCCAGGGCCTGGACGATGCCGTTGGCGACCTCTTCACCCTTGGTGATGCCCCCGAAGATGTTGATGAAGATGGCTTCGACCTTCTCGTCGGCGTTGATCACCTCGAGGGCGTTGGCCATGACCTCGGCACTGGCACCGCCGCCGATGTCGAGGAAGTTGGCCGGCGAGCCGCCCACCTGGTTGACGACGTCGCAGGTGCTCATGGCCAGGCCGGCGCCGTTGGCGATGACGCCGACGTTGCCGTCGAGCCCGACGTACTGCAGGCCCTTGTCCTTGGCCATCTTCTCCCGGGGATCCATCTCGGTGAGGCCCAGCCACTGCTCCCGCTCGGGATGGCGGAAGTCGGCGTTCTCGTCGAGGGTCACCTTGGCGTCGAGGGCGTGGACCTTCCCGTCGGGCGTGAGGATGAGGGGGTTGATCTCGGCCAGGTCGGCATCGCCCTGCACGTAGGCCTCGTAGAGCTTGACCAGGATGTCGACCGCCCCGTCGGTGGCGATGGGGTTGAGCTTGGCGGACTCGACCCACGCTCGGGCCGCCTCTGGGGTGAGGCCCCGGGCCGGGTCGACGTGGATGCGGGCGATCGCCTCCGGGTTCTCCTCGGCCACCGTCTCGATCTCGACGCCCCCCTGGGCCGAGAGCATGCCGAGGTGCTGCTTGGCCGAGCGGTCGAGGGTGAAGCTGGCGTAGTACTCCTCGGCGATGTCGGACGCCTTCTCGATCCAGAGGCGGCGCACCACGTGGCCCTTGATGTCGAGGCCGAGGATGTTGCCGGCGTGGAGACGGGCTTCGTCGGTGTTGCTGGCCAGCTTCACCCCACCGGCCTTGCCCCGGCCTCCGACCTGCACCTGCGCCTTGACCACGACCGGGTAGCCGAGCCGGTCGGCGGCCGCGACCGCGTCCTCGACCGTGTCGACCGCCTCACCCGGCGAGACGGGTATCCCGAACGACGCGAAGAACTGCTTGCCCTGGTACTCGAAGAGATCCACTCAATCCTCCTGTGGGGCTCGGCCCCGCACCCCTGGCCGGCCACCGAGCAGTCGCTCGGTCGTCCGGCGTTGAACGACTCGTTCCAACTGGCGTTGCGACGCTCCCGGGCTCAGGCCGGGGCGGCTTCCCTGTCGTCCAGCGCGGCGGCCAACCACTCCGTGATCGACGCCATGGTCGCGCCCGACGTGAAGATCTCCTCCGCGAGGCCCTGAGCCTTGAGCGCGGCGGCGTCGGCCTCGGGGATCACCCCGCCGCCGAACAGCATGACGTCGGACAGGCCGCGCTTGGTGAGCTCGTCACGCACCCGCGGGAACAGCGTCATGTGCGCCCCGGAGAGCAGAGACAGCCCGACCGCGTCGGCGTCCTCCTGCAGCGCCGTCTCGGCCACCTGCTCGGGCGTCTGGCGCAGGCCGGTGTAGATGACCTCGAAGCCGGCATCGCGCAACGCCCGGGAGATCACCTTGGCGCCACGGTCGTGTCCGTCCAGACCGACCTTGGCCACCACGACTCGATACGGACGCCGCACGGCCAGTGATACTAGGAGCGTGGCCCGTCGAGCAGCCCAATCGCGGAGCCGGACACGCACGATGCCCCGGGCCGCCTGGGTCGGGCTGGCGGTGGTGATCCTCCTGATCGGGGGGATGGGCATCGTGTCGTGGCTGGGCAGCCAGGGGACGGTCCAGGTGAACCTGGGCACCAAGGAGGCCGGTCCGTACAACGCCACCGACATCGCCAAGCAGATCGCCAAGGACGGTCCGCTCCTGCTCGGCGACGCGTCGCCCAACCACTCCCTCGACGTCTACCTCCAGCACCTGGGCGGCGACCCGACCACCGGTTGGTCCGCCTTCCGGGCCCGCGCCAACGGGGTCGAGGACCGCAAGTGCACCCTGACCTGGGCCAAGGACACCTTCACCGACCCCTGTTCGGGGGCGACCTACCCGGCCGACGGCACCGGACTCGAGCAGTTCACCGTGCGGGTGGTCGGCAACGGCGTCTACGTCAACTTCGGGGCGGCGTCGACCCCCTGATCAGGCCAGCTTCTCGAGCGGTGCCCAGCTGAGCAGGAGCCGCTTCTCCCCCGTGCCCGGGAACCGCACCACCGCCTCGGTCTTGTCGCCCACGCCCTCGATCTCGAGGATGACCCCCTCGCCCCACTTCTGGTGGCGGACGTCGTCCCCGACCTTCAGGCCGAGCTTCTCGGCGCCACTGGTGGGAGCCGGCGTAGCCCGCCCGGCCCGGATCGCCGACTCGACCACCCGCTGGCGGCCGCCCCAGACCCGGCCGTCGGTATCGCTGCCGAAGGCGGAACCGCCGCCGGCCCCGGAGCTCGATGACCGCCAACCGCCGCTCGACCCCCGGCGCTGGCCGCCGACCTCGGTGACCAGCTCGGCCGGGATCTCGTCGAGGAACCGGCTGGGCGGGTTGTACTGGGTCGACCCGAAGATCATCCGGCTCCACGCCGACGAGACGTGCAGGAGCTCCCTGGCCCGGGTGATCCCCACGTAGGCCAGCCTTCGCTCCTCCTCCAGCTCGGTGGGCTCCCCCAGGGAGCGGAGGTGCGGGAACACGCCGTCCTCCATCCCGATGATGAACACCACCGGGTACTCCAGGCCCTTGGCCGAGTGCAGGGTCATGAGCACGACCTGTGACTCGTCACCGTCGAGGGCATCGGTGTCGGCCACCAGGCTGACCGACTCGAGGAAGGCGTCGACATCGTCGACCTCGCGGGCCGAGCCGACCAGCTCAGCCAGGTTCTCGAGGCGCCCGTTGGCCTCCACCGAGTGCTCGGCCTCGAGCTCGTCGAGGTAGCCGCTGGCGCCCAGCGCGGCGTCGAGCACCGGCCCGGGGCCGGCCGGGAGCAGCACCCGCAGCTCGGCCAGGAGGTCGACGAAGCGGTGGATGCCCCGCAGGGCCGGGCCCTTGACACCGAGCGCCTCGGCCTCTTCCAGCGCCCGGGAGAACGGCGCGTTGTGGGTGCGGGCCCAGGCCTCGAGACGGGCCACGGTGGTGTCGCCCACCCCCCGCTTCGGCACGTTGATGACCCGCTTGAGCGACACCTCGTCGCCGGGGTTGGCCGCCGCCTTGAGGTAGGCCAGGGCGTCCTTCACCTCCCGCCGGTCGTAGAAGCGAGTGCCGCCCAGGACCTTGTAGGGAATGCCCACCCGGGCCAGGCGCTCCTCGAGCACCCGGCTCTGGGCGTTGGTCCGGTAGAAGACCGCCATGTCGCCCCAGCGGTAGGTGCCCCCGTCGTGCTGGCGAGCCAGCTCGGTCGACACCCAGGCCGCCTCATCGGTCTCGTCCTCGGCTCCGTACCGCACGATGCGGTTGCCCGGGCCCTGGTCGGTCCAGAGCTCCTTGGGCTTGCGGGCCACGTTGTTGGCGATGACGGCGTTGGCGGCGTCGAGGATCGTCTGGGTCGACCGGTAGTTCTGGTCGAGCACGACCGTGGTGGCGTCGGGGAAGGCCCGCTCGAAGTCGAGGAAGTTCCGTACGTCGGCCCCGCGGAAGTTGTAGACGGACTGGTCGCCGTCGCCGACCACCGTGACCTGCCGGTGCTCGCTGGTGAGCGCCACCACCAGGTCGTTCTGGGCCTTGTTGGTGTCCTGGTACTCGTCGACCAGCACGTGACGGAAGCGCCGCCGGTAGTGATCGAGCACGTCGGGGTGCTCCGAGAAGAGCCGCACCGTCTGGACGAGCAGATCGTCGAAGTCCATGGCCCCGGCCTGGAGCAGGCGGGCCTGGTACTCGCGGTACACCTCGGCGATCCGCCGCTCGAAGATCGACGAGGCTTCGTCGGCGTAGCGGACGGGATCGATCAGCTCGTTCTTGGCCGCGCTGATGGCGGCATGGACGCTGCGGGGCGGGAACCGCTTGGGATCCACGTTGAGGTCGCGCAGGACGTAGCCGGTGAGACGCACCGCGTCGGCCTGGTCGTAGATCGTGAACGAGGACGGATAGCCGAGCGCCTGCCCGTCGCGCCGCAGGATCCGCACGCAGGCGCTGTGGAAGGTGGAGACCCACATCTTGGCCGCGACCGGGCCGACCAGGTCGCCCACCCGGTGCCGCATCTCGTCGGCCGCCTTGTTGGTGAAGGTGATGGCGAGGATCTCGAACGGCGAGACGCCCCGCTCGGCCATCAGATGGGCGATCCGGTGGGTGAGCACCCGCGTCTTGCCCGAGCCGGCACCGGCCACCACCAGCAGCGGCCCACCCTCGTGGATCACGGCCTCCCGCTGGTCGGGGTTGAGGCCCTCGAGCAGATCACCGGGGCGAGCCATCAGATGACCAACGCTACCGCCAGCCCCTGACACGACCGGGTGAGCGAGGGGCGCTCAGTCCCCCGTGCCTACTCCCACTCGATCGTGCCGGGAGGCTTGGAGGTGATGTCGTAGGCCACCCGGTTGACGCCGTGCACCTCGTTGATGATTCGGTTCGAGACCCGCTCGAGCAGCTCGGGCGGGAGTCGGGCCCAGTCGGCGGTCATGGCGTCGTCGCTGGTGACGGCGCGGATGATGACGGGGTGGCCGTACGTGCGCTCGTCACCCATGACCCCGACGGAGCGGACGTCGGCCAGGAGCACGGCGAAGGCCTGCCAGATCTCACGCTCGAGCCCGGCCCGCTTGACCTCCTCGCGCACGATGGCATCGGCCTTGCGCAGGAGCTCCGCCCGCTCCGGCGTCACCTCGCCGACGATGCGCACGCCGAGCCCGGGCCCCGGGAAGGGCTGCCGCCAGACGATCTCCTCCGGGAGGCCGAGCTCCTCGCCCACCTTGCGGACCTCGTCCTTGAAGAGGAGCCGGAGGGGCTCGACCAGCTCGAAGGCCAGGTCCTCGGGGAGGCCGCCCACGTTGTGGTGCGACTTGATCTTGGCCGCGTCGGGCGTGCCCGACTCGATCACGTCCGGGTAGAGCGTGCCCTGGACGAGGAAGCGGGCGTCCTCGATCCCGAGGGCAGCCGTCTCGAACTCGCGGATGAACCGCTCGCCGATGGCCTTGCGCTTCGCCTCAGGCTCGGTGATGCCCTCCAGCCGCTCGAAGAACCGGTCGGCGGCCCGCACGTGGATGAGCTCGATGCCCTGGGAGCGCTGGAAGGTCTCGACCACCTGGTCGCTCT